>NZ_AJVB01000198.1:0-6636 GCF_000278445.1 Rhodococcus sp. R1101 | reverse complement strand
CCACGAAGATCGGGAGCAGCAGAAGTGCGAGAAGCGTGATCTGCCAGGAGATCCCGATCATCACCACGAGAGTGATCGCGAGGGTGACGATATTGCCCACCACGCCGGACAGGGTGTCGCTGAAGGCGCGCTGAGCACCGATGACGTCGTTGTTCAGGCGCGAGACGAGCGCACCCGTGCGGGTTCTCGTGAAGAAGGCGACGGGCATGCGCTGCACGTGGTCGAAGACCGTGGTGCGCAGGTCGAGGATGAGATCCTCGCCGATGCTCGCCGACAACCAACGGTTCGCGATCCCGAGGCCGGCCTCGACCAGTGCGATCGCGGCGATGATCACCGCGAGCAGCACCACGACCGAGACCGCGGCGCCGTCGACGATCGCGTCGATCACCCGCCCGGCGAGCACCGGGGTCGCGACGCCGAGCGCTGCGATGGTCACGCTCAGGGCAAGATAGAAGGTGATGTTGCGACGGTGCGGCCGGGCGAACTCGGCGATCCGCCGCAGGCTCGCTCGGGAGAACGGCCTGCGGTCGCTCTCGGCGTGCATCGCGTTGTACATCGCGTTCCACGCGGTGACTTCCATGCTCATGGTGTCGGCCTCCTCGGGTCGCAGCCGAGGCTAGGACCTCGAGTGCGCTCGAGGTCAAGCCTAGGTGTGATGTCCAGGGGCGGGGCGCCGTCGCCGACGGGCGAGGTCACCGGTATCGGAACTCGGGGAGGATCTCGCCGAGGATCGGTTGGCGATCCCATTCAGTTCCATTCAGTGGACTCCGGCACCGGCCACACGGTCCGAGACCGGATACTGCATCGAATGAACGATCTTTCGGATCCGGCCGGCCGGTACTCGGTGGCGGTCGACACCCGTGACCCGGCCGCGCTGGCTGCCCTGTTCACAGCGGACGCCGAGTTCGTCCGACCTCCCGTCATGACCCGCGGTGCCGGAACGGCGATCACGGTAGGCCGGGATGCGATCGTCGCGATGGTGCTCGACGGCACCGCGCACCTGCACGCCACCCACCACGCCGTGCATCAGCGGGTGATCGACGTGGACGGTGACAGCGCCACCGGATGGGTGTACTGCCTCGCCCACCATCTGTACCGGAGCAGGGACGGCATGCGTGACAGCGCGATCACCCTCCGCTATCGGGATGCCTATCGGCGTGAGGACGGTCGCTGGCGGATCGCCCGCAGGGAACTGATCGTCGACATCATCGACGATCGTCCCGTCACGGTGCCCACCGCCTGAACCACCCCGTCCCGGCGTCGGTTCGGTCGGATCCCGTCCGAACCGACTGCCCGGGATCGGTCAGCGACCGGCAGCGAGAACGACCTCGACGAGCTCTTCGACGGCCCGAGTGCAATCGTTGCGGTCGTATCCGAGGAGCTGCACTTCTTCGGCCGCCGGCTCGTAGGACAGGCGGTTGCCTCTGCCCTGCACGATCGCAGCGTCGGGCAGGAAGGGATGCGACTCGTCCCGCTCGGGGATGTTGCGATCGCCGCCGGCGGCATCGACCATGAGCTGGAAGAACTCCTTGTACAGAAGGTTCTGGTCGCCGACGAGATAGGCCTTGCCGGATTCTCCTCGATGCAGCGCGCCGTGGATCGCCTGGGCGAGGGAGTGCGCCGACATGTAGTTGGTGCCTCCCGTAGGAGCGAAGTCCGGGAAGGCCGGTTCCTTGCCGGCCGCCCAGGACACCATGCGCCGGTAGCGCCGGGCCGAAGCGCCCGGTACCGCCCCGATGATCGAGGGCGGGTTCAGGGTGCACACGGTGAACGAGTCGTCGGCCAGCGCCCGTGCGCCCTCGTCGGCGTCCCGGCGCGCCGCCACGTAGGGGTTGGTGTCTGCGAAGGCCGGTTGCAGATGGTGGTAGTAACTGCCGATCTGCACGAAACGACCCACTCCGGCCTGTTTGGCGAGGGCGGCGAAGCGGGGCACACCGATGCTCTGCGTGGTCTCCCAGAACGATTCGTCGTCGCCCCCGTCCGTGCGATGCCGCGGATCCTGTCCGGCAGCGAAGACGACACCGTCGAAACCCCGGAGTTGTTCTGCGGTGAAGGTAGGAACGGTGTAATCGCCGACGAGGAGCGGAAACCCGGTTACCGGAGAATCGTCGGGCAACGCTCCGCGAGCGGCGACCGTGACGTCGTCACCGTGTTCGCGAAGGAGCAGCGCCGCGTGCGTGCCGATCATGCCGGTACCACCGACGAGAAGGATCTTCATGTGTTACATCTTTCGTTGTCGTGGAACAGATCAGGGATGTCGGGGGCGATTGGTCCACCCACCGGAATGTCTCGGGACCCAGCCTCCGCTCGAATGGGTACCGCCGTCGACGTGGATCGTGCCGCCGGTGACGAAACGCGACAGATCCGACGCCAGGAACAGGGCCACTCCGGCGACGTCCTCGGGGCGTCCGGGGCCACCGAGAGGCGACCAGGTGGGCCACAGCGCTCGATCCTGTTCCGGTACGAGTCGGTCGTACGGAACCTGTACGGAATCGATGAGGTCCGGGGCGATCGCGTTGACCCGAATGCCGTCCGGTCCGACCTCTGCGGCGAGCGACCGCGTGAACTGCCTCAGTGCCGCCTTGTACGCGGAGTAGACAGCGTGACCGGGAATCGCCCGGTGTGCCTCGACCGTGGTGAGGTTGACGATCGAACCACCTCCACCCTCGGCCATACCGGGGAGAAGGGCGTGCGTCAGACGCAGGACGTGGCCGAGATTGATCTCGTGCAGTTCGTCCCACAGCGACGGGTCGTTGTCGGTGAAGCGATGCGGGGGCCGCAGATAGTGGCCGACGTTGTTGACGAGCACGTCCGGTCGGTGGTCGACGATCTCGGGTGCGCACACCGCCGAACGGACGTCCCATTCCATGATCCGGATGGAACCGCCTGCAGCGCTGTCGAAGTCGAATTCGGCGCCGGTATCGACATCGACGACGAGTACATCGGCACCGTGTGCGGCGAACGCCGTCGTCACCGCAGCTCCGATTCCTCCGGAACCGCCGGTCACCAGGGCGCGCCGGCCCTGCAGCAGAGGTCCGGGTCGCGAGCAGACGGGGTGGGTCACAGGCCGAGTACACAGGAACCACGGTCTTCCGCGACAGGTCTGTTCCCGGTGTCCGGAAGTTTGCCCGACGGTGTTCTGCCGTGGTGCTACGAAGACCGTGAGGACGACACAGGAGACCGGATGCACATCGACGACCCGCAGACTGTTCCGAAGGGCACGATCCAGCGCACCGCGTTGATCCTGTCCGCGCTGGAGAACGCGGAACGCCTCACTCTGTCCCGGATCGTGGCTGCTACGGGACTGTCGCGCACCTCCGTCCATCGCGCACTGGAACAACTCGTCGAGCTGCGGTGGGTCCATCGGGACGGAATGGACTACCAGCTGGGGTTGCGGATGATCGAACTCGGCTCCGCGGCCGCACAACACAACATGGTGCGACGAGCCGCTCTGCCCACTCTGCACCGGCTCCACCGCATCAGTGGGTGCGTCGTACACCTGGGTGTGCTCGACGGGGACGACGCGGTGTATCTCGAGGCGATCGGTGACGAGGGTTCGGCTGTCTCGAATTCACGGGCAGGCAAACGACTCCCGGCTGCGTCGTCGACCATCGGCAGGGCGCTTCTGGCTGCACTGGGCAGCGATTCTCCCGAAGCCGAACGTGTCCGGCAGACCCGTCTGGCCTACGACCAGGAACAGTGCAGGAAAGGATTCGGTTGCGCTGCGGTGCCTATCGGCCGGATCGACACCGGACAGGCGGCCGCACTCTCGGTCTTCGGGCCGTCCGCCCGGATCGGTGACAGACGCCTGCTGGCGTCGGCGCAGAGTGCGGCGGCGGAGATCTGGCGACGTATCCAGGCGTCGCCACCGACGGGACGGGTGGCGAGGACGTGGCAGCACGGGAACGGTGCCGCAGTCCGGTCGTGAGGGCGGCCCATGTCGGCCCCGAACGTCACCTCCGGGCCGGTGCCGGGACAGCAGCAGCGGTCACCGTGCCACGTCGATCACCACTCGGGTCGGTCCGGTGAGGGAGAAGACCGAGAACGGGGTGCCGTGCGCGGCGACGCCGATGAACGACTGGGTGACACCTTCGAAGACACCGGACCCGCTGACCTCGACCACCGATCCGCCGGGTTCGGCAAGCACGGGATCCGGGCCGTCGTACTGCTCGACCCCACTGTCGAACGGGTAGGCGGAGCCGTCGATGAGCACCTGCAGCACGGCGTCGCCGGTGACGGGGACCTCCTTGCCGCTGCCGTCCTGGATCGCCTCGTCGACATAACCGACCCGCCATCCCGGCGCGCCCTCGCCGCCGAGTTCGTAGACCACGCGGTCGAAGCCCTCGTGCCGTCCGGTGCGGATGTCCACGACGGTGAGCTTCGCGTCCTGTCCGGCGGGGGAGACCTTGTCGCGCGCATCGCGCGGGACCTCGGCGGAGGTGGTGGGCTCGGGAGCCGAGGACGTCGGGGTGTCGACCGAGACGGCGGGGGAGGGTGCGGGCTCGTCGCCGCCGGCGGAGCATCCCGCCAGGACCAGTGCTGTTGCGGTGACGGCCAGGACGAGACGCGTGTGCTTCATGGGGCTCATGGTACGTCGGAGCGTCCGGCGGGCCCGGCGACGCTCGCGGGGGTTGACCGGATCGAGACATGAGGCGCACAATTCGTCCGAGGATGAATTCGACACTCGATGAATCGAGTGGATCATGACCATCGACCACACCTCCACTACCGTCGACATCCGCGACCTGAACGTTCGGCGCGGCAGCCACCGAGCCCTCGAGGACGTGAGCGTGCGCGTCCCGCGCGGCTCGATCACCGGCCTTCTCGGGCCCTCGGGCTGCGGGAAGACCACCCTGATGCGCACGATCGTCGGCACCCAGATCGTCGAATCCGGCACGGTCACCGTGCTGGGCCTGCCTGTGGGCAGCGCCGCACTGCGCCGCCGCATCGGCTACGTCACCCAGTCGCCGAGCGTCTACCCCGACCTGACCGTCGCCGAAAACGTGTCCTATTTCGCGTCGCTCTACGGACGGAAGGGAACTGCGGTCGCCGACACCGTCGCGGCGGTCGGGCTCACCGACCATGCTCACGACCGGACGTCGGCCCTGTCCGGCGGCCAACTCGGGCGGGTCTCGCTCGCGTGCGCGCTGGTGGGCGATCCCGAACTCCTCGTCCTCGACGAACCCACCGTCGGACTCGACCCGCTCCTGCGGGCCGAGCTGTGGGAGCACTTCCGATCGCTCGCCGATCGCGGCACCACACTGCTCGTGTCGAGTCACGTCATGGACGAGGCCGATCACTGCGACACACTCGTACTGTTGCGCGAGGGCCGGCTGGTCGCCCGGCTGACCCCGGCCGAACTGCGCGAGCAGACAGGGGAGACGGGTCTCGAGAACGCTTTTCTCCGACTCATCCGGAACCGGACGGGAGCACGACCGTGAGCACCGTCGTCTATGCCACCACGACCACACGCATCCTGCGTCAGCTGCGGGCGGACCGTCGCACCGTCGCGATGATCGTGCTCGTCCCGAGCCTGCTGATGACGTTGCTGTACTTCATGTACCAGAACGCCCCCACAGGACCGGGAGGAGTCTCGCTGTTCGACCGGATCGCCGTCACGATGCTCGGGATCCTCCCGTTCGTCGTGATGTTCCTGGTCACCTCCATCGCGATGCAACGCGAACGCAGTTCGGGCACTCTCGAACGACTGCTCACCACGCCGCTGACGAAACTCGACCTGCTCGCCGGCTACGGCAGCGCCTTCTCGCTCGCGGCGGCCGTCCAGGCCGGCCTCGCGTGCGCGGTGGCGTTCTGGCTGCTCGACGTCGCCAGTGCCGGGTCGGTGCTGTGGGTGCTGGTCGTCGCGGTGCTCGTCGCGGTGCTGGGTGTCTCGCTGGGGTTGTTGTGCAGTGCCTTCGCCCGTACCGAGTTCCAGGCCGTGCAGTTCATGCCGGTGATCGTCATCCCGCAGTTCCTGCTGTGCGGATTGCTCGTCGCTCGGGAAGATCTGCCCGACTGGCTGCGCTGGATCAGCAACGCGCTGCCGTTGAGCTACGCAGTGGAGGCCCTGCAGGAGATCACCGTGAACCCCGGTGTCACCGGTGTCATGGTGCGGGATCTGGTCGTCGTCGCGACGTTTGCTGCCGCGGCACTCGCGCTCGGGGCGGCGACACTGCGCCGCCGCACCCCGTGACGGACCCGTCCGGGCCCCGGCGTCCCGGACGCCGTCCCGGAAATTCGGGCGCTCGCGACGAGATCCTTGCGAGTGCACGGGAACTGTTCGCCGTCGAGGGCTACGACAAGGCGACGGTACGTGCGATCGCGGCCCGTGCCGGAGTGGACCCGGCGCTCGTGCACCACTACTTCGGCACCAAACTGCAGTTGTTCACCGCGTCCGTCGCGCTGCCCGTCGATCCGCGGGACGTCCTCGCCCCCGTCTACGCGGCCCCGTGCGCGGAACTCGGCCGGGCTCTCGCGACCGCCCTTCTCGGCGTGTGGGATTCCCCCCACCGCGACGCCGCCGTCGCGATGTTCCGTGCGCAGATCACCGGCGGCGACAGCGGACTGATCCGGTCGTTCCTACTGGAGGTCGCGCTCGCGCCCCTCGCTCGAGCGCATCGATCGTCCCGTGGGCAC
>NZ_AJVB01000197.1:0-6643 GCF_000278445.1 Rhodococcus sp. R1101 | reverse complement strand
ATCGCCGAAGGGCTTGCCGGTCTCCTTCGACACCGCCGATGCGAGCGAGGATGCATCGGACGCGATGGCCTTCTTGAACTCGAGGAGCCAGTCGCGACGGCCGCGGAAGTCCTGCGCCTCCCACCAGCGGGCGGCGACACGGGCGCGTTCGACGGCCGCACCCACGGCGGCTTCGTCGGCGATCGGGTACTCGGCGATCACCTCGCCGTTCCGGGGATCGAGGCTCGCGAAGGTGTCGGTGTTCGCCGTCGTGGATGCCGAGTCCGAGGTGGCCACGGCCCTCTTCGGATCGGTGAGGTTCTGGGTCATATTCGACACTTCCTGGTGGACCACATCACATATATTTGATGTGATAACTGTAGTGGACATCACACTAAGCGTTCGCGGGCCGATTGGACAACCCCCGTGCGCAGTTGTCCGGATTCCTACAGGAGACACGATGGCGGCACCGACACGCAGCCCCGGGATCGAGACGGATCACGCTGCGGCATCCCGACGTTCGGAGGGGCGCGTGCGGCGCCGTCCGCAACTTTCCGACGAGGTGGCCGGCCACCTCCGCGGATCGATCATGTCGGGCGTCCTGCGCCCGGGCGATTTCATCCGGCTCGACGAGACCGCCGTCGAACTGGGCGTCAGCGTCACTCCCGTGCGGGAGGCGTTGCTGACGCTGCGGGGTGAGGGGATGGTCGAGTCCGCCCCGAATCGCGGATACCGGGTCTCGCCGCTCACCCGCGGCGACATCGACGACATCTTCTGGCTGCAGGGGCAGATCGCCGTCGAGCTCGCCCTCCGCGCGGTCGACCGCGCCACGCCGGCCGATCTCGAACGTCTGACCGAGCTGAACGAGCGCCTGCGCATGCTCGTCGTCCTTCCGGACGGGGTGACACCCGACATCGAACGGATCGCCGACGCGGAGTTCGACTTCCATCGGGAACTCAACCGCATCGCCGACAGCCCGAAGCTCGCGTGGTTCCTCAACGCCGCCGCTCGCACCATTCCGTACCGTCTCTACGCCCGTGACGCCGAGTGGGGGAGGCTTGCCGTCCGATCGCACATCACGTTGATCGAGGCGATCACCGCGCAGGACCACAGCGAGGTGATCACACAGACGCTCGTGCAGTTCGAGGATGCGGCCGCGCGTCTGGTCGCGCACCGCGAACGAGCAGGGGTCGATTCGCCTTCCGGATAGGCATCCGCCCCTCCGGGTACGGATGCGCACAACCGTATGACGGTGCCGCACTCGTACTTTCATCATCAGGAGACCTCCGATGACGACCCACGCCGACGAGCGCGTCCCCGCCGAAGAATCCGTGACGGCCCCTGCGCCGCTCTCGGCCGGCGCCGTCGATCTGGCCGACTTCGTCGGTGAGTCGATGCTCCTGCTCGGGGCCGGCGCGACGGTCCTCCTGCAGTTGGCATCGCGCGGAGTCGGGCACGGCGTCGCCGACCACAGCAGCACCCTGCAGCGGCCTCTCGACCGGCTGCGCACCACGATGACCTACGTCTACGCGGTCACCCTCGGGACTCCCGAGGAGAAGAAGCAGATCGTGCGGATGGTCAACAAGGCGCACGTCCCGGTGCGTTCGGAGACCTACAACGCCTTCGATCCCGAACTCCAGTTGTGGGTCGCCGCAACCCTGTACCGCAACGGCGTCGATATGTACCAGCGGATGTTCGGCCCTCTCGCCGAGGCCGACATCGAACGCATCTACCGCCAGTCCGCGGTCTACGGCACTGCCCTGCAGGTCGAGGACGACATGTGGCCGAAGACGCGGAAGGAGTTCGACAAGTACTGGGACGAGATGATCGCGACCTTCGAGGTGGACGTGGAGGTGCGTTCGTTCACCCGTAATCTGCTCACCGGTGGCGACGCCCCGCTTCCCGTCCGCGCGCTCATGCCGCTGCAGCGCTTCATGACGATCGGGCTGCTCCCGCAACGCATGCGCGACGAGTTCGCACTGCCGTGGAGTCCGCGCGACCAGCGTCGGTTCGATCTGTTCTGGAAGGTGGTCCCGCCCATCTATCGTGCGGTGCCCGAGCCGATCCGTCAGCTCTCGGCCACCTGTTACCTGCACGACATGCGCCGCCGGATGAAGGCGCACGGACACGTCATCTGACAGGCTCCCACAGCGCATCGAGTTCGCGAGGATCGATACGGTGCGGCTGCCGGGCGGCTCAGGCCTCGGGCGGGCGGGTGCCGTCGAGTGCGGCAGCGAGCGTCTTCGACGCGATCTCGTCCGAGCCTGCATCGGCTTTCCGCGGAACGGTGAAAGTCGCAGCGACACAGGCTATTGCGACGACGAAGCACGCCGCGGTGTACCCCAGGCTGCCGATCGGGTCGCCCGCCTCGGTTACCCCGTCGACGGCCGAGAACCAGTCGGGCAGCGCGCCGATCCACAGCACGGCCATCACGGCGAGATACGCGACGGCGTACCAGCGGACGAGGTCGTTCGAACAGGGCCGATCGGCGGGTGTGCTCCGCAGCCGGGACCATTGGCGCGAGAGCACGTAGATCGCCACGATCGACAGGATCGCGAGTTCGGCGGCGTAGATCGTCGCCCGCACCGTCGTGCTGCCCATGCCGATCACGGTCGCCGGTGCCGGGAGGATCACGACGCCCACGGACGCGACAAGTCCGACAGTGATCGTGCGCCAGGTCAGTTCGAGTCCACCGAAGGTGCGACCGGCGTCGATGTGCCGGCCGACGAAGAACTGCGCGCAGAACGCGAGGGACATCGGCCACAGGGCGGCGAAGACCACCACGCTCGGGAGGGGCACCGAGTCGAAGAAGGGCTGGTTGATCGGATTGTCGAGCGACCACTCCCACCACCGCAACTGCGGACCGAGATGATCGAAGATCTCGTAGAAGGCGTGGTGGACGAAACCCACACAGACCGCCCCGACGAAGGTGCCGTACTGCCGGAACACCCCGAGCATGCGGACGATCTCGAACGCGATCGTCGCCATCATCGGATAGATGGCGATGATGTAGAGCGGCAGGCGCCCCCACAGGAACTCGACGGTGAACACGTTGTGCGCGAACATCGTATCGAGGTACTCCTCGACGCCGAATACGTCGGGGAAGTACAGCAGTGGTTCGATGATGAACAGGAACGCGAGCGTGCCGAGCCAGACGACGAGGTTCGTGGCGTCGCCGGTGCGCCGCAGCCGGACGATCGCGTACACCAGCATCAGCACGGCGCCGAGCACGATGGTCGCCTCGAGGACGGGCAGCGTCCAGTTCTCCGACGCGAACGGACTGCGCAGTTCGAAGATCCCACCGGCTTCGTCGCACGAGAATCCGAGGCGGGCCGAAAGGTCCTCGAAGGTGGGCGAGCACAGGTCGGACATCAATCGTTCCTTCCGCCGGCGGTTTCCGCCGTGTACCAGTGCGAGACGTCGTAACCTTCGTCGAATCGCCGGAACCATACGTCGGCGAGGGCCGGCAGCTTCTCGTGGTCGGGATTGTGTTTGGGCATCTGGCTGCGGATGATGCCCATCAGCGAGACGAGTTGTTCGCCGAGCGGCAGGACGTCGAAGGCGCGCGGCATGGGGCCGTGATCCTCGTACTGCAGGAACGGCAACCTCCGTCGCAGGTTCTGCTTACGGCGGTACGAGGCGAACATCGACATCGCGTCGATCTTCCGTTCCTGCAGGGGCACGTGCTTGTTGAAACCTTCGCACGCGATGGCGATGACGTCGAGCACGTGCTTGAACACCGACGGTGCCTGCCGCATGCGGTACAGATCGCTGCCGACCACCGCGTCGAAGATGACGAGCGCCGAACTGCGGTGTTCGATCTCCTCGACGAAATGCCAGATGAACAACGAGGCAACCCGATCGTCGCCGGGGCGGAAGAGCGCTGCGTCGTTGTCGAGCATGAGCTTGAAGACGGGCGTGAAGGTCGCCTCGAGGTCGGCGGTGTACGCGAGCCGGTATTCGGCGGAGGTCTCGGCGGTGAGCGTGTCGAAGGCGCCGATGACGTCGTCGAGGGTCTCCTGCAGGCCGGGATAACTCTTGATCAGGCCCTTCACGTGCTGCCGGTGAGCGGTCGAATGCTGGCCCTCCTGGTACATGAAGGCGTCGGCCTCTTTGCGGACGCCGGGATCGGTGATGCGCGGAGTGATCTCGCGGATCATGTTCACGATCATCTTCTCGAAGCCGATCGCGAGGAACGAGACGGCGTTGGCCATGCTCGAGAAAGCGGGATTCTCCTCGTTCCACAGGAACGGCACGTCGTAATCCGCGAATGCGAAACGCATCTTGCGGACCTGCAGGTTCGTCATGGGGCGGTACCTCGTCTCGTCGACACCGGACTGGTTGGGGACACCGTTGGGGAGGATCCCGGAAGAGCCGGGAGGTCCCGGTCGGCGTGAACATACACGATTGGCGCAATCTGTATGATAGGTGTCCCATTCGCTCGAGGAGGACCGTTTCGGACCACCTCCGCAGAGGTCGAGCGTGTTACCGTCGGGTCTTCTCCAGGCGACGGGTCGAGGAAGCGCGAAGTGGCACGCAGACGTGGGTGGGGTGGGAGTCCTCCCGCCGACGACGACGAGGCGTCGCAGCGGATCGTCGCTGCCGCCGTCGACCTGATCGACCGGACCGGCGCGGAGATCAGCATCGCCGACGTCGCGCAGTCCCTCGGGGTGATCCGTCAGACGGTCTACCGCTACTTCCCGAGCGCCGACGCGCTGATGCGCGCGGCGGCCATCGCTTCGGTCGAAGGATTTCTGGAACGACTCACCCGGCAGGTCGCGGGACTCGACGATCCGGTCGAGGCCATGACCGAGGGTGTGGTCTACACACTCGCGGAGGTGCGTCGCACCCCGCATCTCGGCATCCTGTTGTCGAGCACCTATTCGAACCCGCACCCCGAGGCGTTGGCCTCGAAGGAGGCGTGGATGTTCGGCATGGCGATGATCACGCGCTTCGATGTGGACTGGAAGAGCTACGGCTACGACGACGACTCCCTCGCCGAGCTGGTCGAGTACGTGCTGCGCACCATGCAGTCGTTCTTCGTCTCGCCGGGAACTCCGCCGCGCTCCGACGACGACCTGCGTCGCTATCTGCGCCGCTGGATGGGAACGGCGATCCTCGCCCAGCGGGAGTGGGGACCGAAGGATCCGACGCCGGGGGCCGCGAGGAGCGACCACTCTCCCGTAGAGTCCGGTTCGTGACGAACGAGGAGCAGATCAGGCGCGCCGATCGTACGCGCGACGGCGACCCGCAGAACGTTCCCCGTCCGGTGGACGGTGAAGCCGACCGCATGGTGGTGGAGACGACCTGGGGCGAGGTGCAGCCACTGCAGGTGGCGACGGGCGTGACGACCGTCGGGGAGCTCGAGGTGATCGAGTTGCTCGGCCGGGGTGCCGTACTCGTCGACACGCGTGTGCCCGATTCCCGGAGCGGGGTGACTCTCCCCGGCGCCGTGAACATGCCGCACGACGACATCGTCGCGCGGAAGGGAGAGCTCGATACCGCCCGGACGACGATCGTCTTCTGCAACGGTCCCCAGTGTCCTCAGTCGCCCGATGCGATCCGGAAGCTGATCGAGGCGGGATATCCCGCGTCCGCGCTCGCCTACTACCGGGGGGGCCTGCACGATTGGGTGACGCTGGGATATCCCCTCGCTCCGGCCTGACCGGCAGCACGAAAAAGCTTGCATTCGCACTGTGACGTAGCTAACATCGAAGGTGCGAATCGAGCTTATGAGACGTCCGCGGACGACAGAGAGAAGCTCGTGAAGCAGAGATCCGGCCCGGAGAACGCGTCAAGCGAATCACCGGGCCGAACCCCTGTCCGGGGGTAGATTCGCAGACACATGTCGGTCGGTGCCGATCGCCACGACTGCAAGGGGGCCCGGATGGAGGAGCGCATCACCACCGTCGAGAGGGACGGACTCCGGTTCGACATCCGCGACGACGGACCGCTCGACGGGGAACCCATCGTTCTCCTTCACGGATTCCCGCAGGACTCCCGCTCCTGGGACGCGGTCGCGCCTCACCTGCACGCCGCGGGATATCGCACCTTCGCACCCGACCAGCGTGGCTACTCGCCCGGTGCGCGGCCATCCCGGCGTCGCGACTACCTGCTCGAACTGCTCGTCGACGACGTCGTGGCGCTCGTCGAAGCGGTGCCGGGCGGTCGTGCGCACGTCGTCGGGCACGACTGGGGAGCCGCCGTCGCCTGGGTGCTCGCCGCGCACCGCCCCGAACTCGTCCGCACCGTGACGGCGGTGTCCGTTCCGCATCCGGCAGCCTTCCTGCGCTCGTTCGTCACCGGTCCGCAGTTGCTCCGCTCGTGGTACATGCTGGTCTTCCAGCTGCCCTGGATCCCCGAGATCCTGTTGGGCAGGGAAACGGTCGCGCGCCGGATGCTGAGCGGTACCGGCCAGCCGTCCGCCGCGACCGACCGCGATGTCGCGCGTCTGAAGGACCGGGCTGCGGTGCGGGCCGGCGTGAACTGGTATCGGGCTGTGCCACTGTCGAATCCGAAATGGTCTTTCGCGAAGGTCACCGTGCCCACGCTCATGGTATGGAGCGACAAGGACTCGGCGATCGGACCCGGCGGGGTCGAGGCGACGGCCCGCTACGTGACCGGACCGTATCGACGGGAAACCCTTGTCGGCACGAGTCACTGG
>NZ_AJVB01000196.1:0-6668 GCF_000278445.1 Rhodococcus sp. R1101 | reverse complement strand
GAAGGCGCTCTCACCACGGGAGACGGCACGGATGGCGCGCACCAGTTCGGTGGTGTCGACGTCCTTGACGACGTAACCGCGAGCACCGGCGTGCACCGCCCGCACGACGAGTTGCTCGTCGAGGAAGGTGGTGAGCACGAGCAGTCCGATCCCCGGATGCGCGGAGGACAGCCGGCCGCACAATCCCAGTCCCTCGAAGTCCGATCCCGCCGAGAGCTTGAGGTCGAGCAGCACGATGTCGGGACGCATGCGGTCGACGAGCGCGAGAGCCTCCGCGTCCGTCGACGCCTCCCCCACCACCTCGAGATCAGGTTCGCGGTCGAGGATCGAACGGAGCCCCTGGCGGAGGATCGCGTGGTCGTCGACGAGTGCGATACGCACCGTGCCGGGCCGAGCCCGGGGGGTTGCCTGCGGCGGCGTGACGGTCATGACGATTCTCCCACCTGTTGAACTACAGCGTTGTCCTGCAACGGGATCCGGGCTGCGATCCGCACTCCGCCGAGCCTGGAACGCCGCACCTCGAGAGCGCCACCGAGTTCCCGGGCGCGCGCTTGCATGTTCGCGAGGCCACGATGGTTCCCGTCGAGGCCGTTGGCGGCCAGTCGCAGCATCACTCGCAGACGCGCCGGGTCGCCGTCGCCGTCGTCGGCCACGGAGAGCAGGACCGCGTCGCCTCCGTAGGCGAGCCGCAGCACCACACGACTCGCGTTGGCGTGGACCGCCGCGTTGAACAGTGCTTCACCGGCGATCCGGAGCAGGGCGTGCTCGGCCTCCCCGGTCAGCTCGACCGGCGTGCCGGCCATCCTCGTCCTCACCTCGAGTTCGCCCGGCATGTGGGCGACGCTGAGCTGTTCGAGCATCTCCGGCAACGACATGCGTTCGGCGTCCGACGGCCGGTTCAGCGCGTAGATCGCCGACCGCAACTGCTCGACGGCACCGCGCGTGAGCTCCTTGGCGAGGTCGAGTCGCTCGCTGCGTTCGGCGTCGGGGATGTCGCTGCGGCACACCTCGATCTGCATACCTGCGGAGAGCACGGCCTGGGTGACGCTGTCGTGGAGTTCGCGGGCGATGCGATGCCGCTCCTCGTCGAGCGCCTGGTTGCGGTGGGCGACGCCCAGCTGCCGCTGTGTGAGCGCGAGTTTCTCGAGGGTGTCCTCCAGTTCCTCGTTGCGGGCCTGCAGGTCGGCGGCGGAGCGGTTCGCTTCGCGGTAGGCCTGTTCGGCGCGCTCGAGGAGGAGTTGCCCGCGCTGGTAGAGCGCGGAGTTCTGCAATGCGACCGCCGTCTGGCTGGCGAGGATGGACAGGACGGCCCGGTCGGTGGTGTCGAGGGCACGGTGATCCGGCGTCCACGCCGCGATGGCGCCGACGACTCCCCCGCCCAGGACGATGGGTACGAACGCGTGGTGGTTCTCGACCAGCTCACGACGCTCGGCAGCACCCGTGCGCACGGCGTCGAGCAGCGCGACGACCTCGTCGGGCAGGGGTGGCCCCTCCACGTTGTCGACGAGGAAGGGCGTGGCGTCGGGGCCGAGCACGAGCCTGCGCGGACCGGCATCGGGCAGGACACCGTCGGCGAGGGCGAAGGCGACCCATGTCGCGCTCAGATGCGCGCGGGCGGCCTCGGCGACGGCGCAGATGAGCGTCTCCGGCCCCTCGACGGTGCGCACCAGAGCCCGGGAGATCAATTCGAGTGCGTGGACGACGCGTTCGAGGCGCTCGGCGGCGCCGCGGTACTGCGGATAGAAGGTCGACTTCCCGGAGCGGAGTCCGGTCAGTGCCGACAGGTCGGGAGCACTCACATCGCCGTCCGGAACAACTCGATCATCTGGTCGTGGGTCGCGGTGCGCGGATTCGTCGACATGCACGCGTCGCGCAGAGCGCCCTCGGCGAGTCGCGGGAGGTCTTCCTCACGCACGCCGAGTTGCCGCAGTCCACGCGGCACGCCCACCTGCCGGGCGAGTTCGTCGATGCGCGAGGCGACGGCCTCGACGGCGTCGGGTGCGGCGCCACGCGCCTCCTCCAGCCCGAGGGTCGCCGCGACCTCGACGAACGGCTGGGGATCGTCGGCGCCGTTGAACCGGATGACGTGCGGCAGCAGCACCCCGTTGACGACCCCGTGCGGCAGGTCGAGCAGACCGCCGACCTGGTGACTCATCGCGTGGGCGGCGCCGAGGATCGCATTGGTGAACGCGAGCCCGGCCTCGAGACTCGCCTGGGCCATGGTGGCGCGGGCAGGCATGAAGGTCGGGTCGTCGATCGTGCGCACGAGCGTGCCGGTGACCATGCCGACCGCGCGCAGTGCGTGATGGTCGGTGAGCGGGTTGTGGGCACGGGAGACGAACGCCTCGATGCCATGGGTGAGGGCATCGAGTCCGGTGGCGGCGTTGAGGTCGGCGGGCATGGTGGTGAGCAGACGCGGATCGATGACCGTGAGGTCGGGGACGAGCGACCGCCCGATGATGGTGATCTTGCTGCCCCGCGCGGTGTCGGTGACCACGCAGAACTGGGAGACGTCGGCTCCCGTGCCGGACGTCGACGGCACCATGACCATCGGTGGGATGGGCAGCGGCGCGCGGTCGACTCCCTCGTAGTCGAGGATGTTGCCGCCGTTGGCGGCGAGGATCGCGACACCCTTCGCGGCGTCGATCACCGAGCCGCCACCCAGCGCGACGAGGACGTCGCAGCCGCGCGCCCGGTACAGCTCGTGGCCTGCCGCGACCTCGTGGTCCTTCGGGTTGGGGGTGAGACCGGCCCACACGGTGGGTTCGATCCCCTGCTCACGCAGGTGCTGCAGGAGTTCGTCGGCCCAGCCCGCCTCGATCAGCCCCGGATCGGTGACGAGCATGGGACGGACACCACCCAGCCGGACGGCGGCGTGGGCCGCTTCGACGAGCGAACCCTCCCCGAAGACGATCTCGGGTGCGTGGAACTTGACCAGGGCGGGACCCGCGCCGGAACGGCCGCCGTGAGGGGTCGCGTGAGCACAGGGAGAGGTCGTGTTCTGGTGTCCCGGCATGACGACGGCCACTGTTCGCTCCTGACGATCCGCGCACCTGCGTGATCCAGCTTACGGTGCGCGGGCTCTCGGGCGGAGCGGGCACGGGGCGCACCGGACCGATGGCGGGGGTCGGCACCTGTCCGACAGGGTAGGTCACCGGCCTCCGCCTTGTCCGCGCCGAGTACGTCACTGCCCTCCGGTGTCGCCCATCACGGCGCCTTCGCGGCGGGGGTCGGCGCCCCCGATCCATCCCTCGTTCCGGCGCAGCAGCGCGCTCAGACCACTGGACTGCGGGGCGACGGACACTTCGTGACCCATGTCGCGGAGTTGCTGCACGAGCGGGTCGTTCGCTCCGTCGTCGGCACCGTCGATCGCCGGATGTTCGCCACCCACCCCGGTGACGGGGGTGTTGGCGGCGCCGAACGACACGGCCGAAACGGCCTGCTGCGGGTCGAGTCCCCAGTCGAGGGTGTTCACGAGCGTCTTGACGACGAACTGGATGATCACCGAACCGCCCGGCGACCCGACCACCATGTGGATGTCGCCGCGATCGCCGTCGGGTGTGCGTTCGAAGACGAGCGTCGGGGCCATCGAACTCCGTGGCCGCTTGCCCGGTTCGACGCGGTTGGCGACGGGCAGCCCCTCCTCGTCGACCGGTTCGGCCGAGAAGTCGGTGAGCTGGTTGTTGAGCAGGAAGCCGTCGACCATGTGGAACGAGCCGAACGCCGATTCGATCGTGGTCGTCATCGATGCGACATTGCCGTAGCTGTCGGCGACCGAGATGTGGCTGGTGCCGTATTCGGGACTCTGCGGCGGCATGCCGAGCGGGACCGGACCGAAGTCGCCGGGCCGTGCCTTCCCCATGCTCTTGCCGGGGTCGATCAGGGCTGCGCGTTCGGACAGGTAGTCCGGGTTCACCAGGGTGTCGAGCGAGCCGCCCGGCAGGGGGACGAAGTCGGCGTCGGCGACGTACTTGTCGCGATCGGCGTAGGCGAGTCGTTCGGCCTCGGAGATCAGGTGCACCGCGTCCGCGTCGGGTACGCCGCCGTCTGCGTCGACGCCGGACGGTGGCAGTGACGCGAGGTCGAAGTTCTCGAGGATGCCGAGTGTCGCCGCGACCGCCGTGCCGCCCGAGGACGGGTTGGGCATGCCGCAGATCTCGTACTCGCGGTAGGGGGTGCACAGCGGTTGCCGTTCCTTCGCCTCGTAGGCGGCAAGGTCCTCGAGGGTCATCGTTCCGGGTGTACGCCCGCCGGAATCGGTACCGGTGGACTCGACGATGCCGGCCGCGATGTCGCCGGTGTAGAAGGCGTCCGCGCCGCCGCCGGCGATCGCCGAGAGCGTCTTGGACATGGCGGGATTCGTGAGGGTGTCACCGGCCGGCTTGGGCGAGCCGTCGGACTGCAGGAAGTAGGCGCGGGCCTCGTCGTCGACCGCGAGTTGCGGGGCGGAATCGGCGATCGACTGCGCCAGGCGGTCGCTGATCACGATGCCCTGATCCGCGAGATCGATGGCAGGACGGAACAATTCGCCCCAGTCGGTGCGTCCGTGCTCCTCGTGGACCTTCTCGAGCATCCGTACGGCGCCGGGCACGCCGATCGACCGGCCGCTGGCGCGGGCGTCGGGTCGGGGTTCGGTGCGGTCGGTGTCGCTGATCCAGCGCAGATAGTTCTCGGTCGCGGACATCGGGGCCGTCTCGCGACCGTCGTATGCCGTCACCTCGCCGGATTCGGCGTCGTAGTACACCAGGAAGGCTCCTCCGCCGATGCCCGACGACTGGGGTTCGACGAGACCGAGGACCATCTGGGCGGCGACGAGCGCGTCGGCGGCGGTCCCGCCGTCGCGCAGGACCTCGCACGCCGCCTCGGTGGAGACCGGGTTGGCCGTCGACACGGCATAGGAGGAGGTGGTCACCGCGGTCATGCCGGCGCGATAACCGGTCGCGATCTCGGGATTCGTCGAGATGTCGCGATCCCCGGTCTCCGCCGGTTGCTGCGTGTCGGTGACCGGGGTGCCGTTCGGTTCCGCGGTGCAGGTCGCCGCTGCTGCGGTCTCCTGCACGTCGGCAGTGCCGTCGGGTTCCGTATCGCCGGATGCGGATGTACACGCGCCCAGGAGGGCGATCGAGACGGCCGTGGCGAAGGCCGCGCGGACACCGGACCGGACTCTCGAGGGCTGGACCATCCACCGACGGTAACCGGGCGTGTGAGTGCCCGTAGGGAATTCGACCGCGATCCGCTCACGTCCGCACACCGGACCCCTTGACACAGCCGTCGCCCGGGGAGCATCCTTTATTCAACCGGATGGTTGATAAACCGGAAGGTTCACGAAGCGGAGGCGATCGTGCACGACGACGAGACGGACGACACCGCGCTCGACCTGGCGTTCACCGCCCTGGCCGATCCGGCCCGCCGCCGCATCGTCGCCCGGCTCAGCCGGGGCCCGGCCACGGTCACCGAACTCGCGGAACCCTTCGAGATCACCACACAGGCGATCTCGAAACACATTCGGGTGCTCGAACACGCCGGTCTCGTCACGCGCACACGCGATGCCCAGCGCCGGCCCGTCCACCTGAATCCCGCGCGGTTGGAGATGCTGACCTCCTGGATCGACCGCTACCGGTTGGTGAAAGAGCAGCAGTTCCGCGATCTCGACGCCGCGCTGGCCCGGGAAGCGGCCGAACATCACCACAGGACCGAACACCATCACCGGGGCGCGCGACGCCCCGACACCGGAGGACTGTCATGAGCAACGCACTCACCCTCTCGGTCCCGGAAGGCGTCCCCTTCATCGACTACGAGCGGGAATTCGATTTCCCGGTCGCGGACGTCTTCCGCGCCCACAAGGATCCCGATCTCGTCGCCCGCTGGCTCGGCCCGCGAGCCATGGAGATCGAGATCGAGCAGTTCGACTTCCGTACCGGAGGCTCGTACCGCTACCGACACTCGGACGAGCACGGAAGCTACCGCTTCGCCGGAGTCTTCCACACCGTGCGCGACAACGAGTTCATCGTCCAGACCTTCGAATACCTCGGATTCCCCGACGTGGTGAGCCTCGAGACGCTCACCTTCGTCGACCTCGGCGACGGACGCTGCAAGCTCGTGGGACATTCGGTGTACCCGAGCACGGAGGCCCGCGACGGGATGGCGCAATCGGGCATGGAGACGGGTCTGTCCGAGGGGTTCGAGCAACTCGACGAAGCCCTGGCGCAGGAGACCGCCTCGCGCTGAGCTCCCCGGACCCGGCCGCTCACCGCAGTGCGTGGCCGAGTTCGGCGGCCTTCGCGAGCAGTTCCGCACCGTCACGGGCGACGACCACCTCGTCGCACAGTTCGGCGAAGTCGGGCATCGCGCAGGTCGCCTGCGGCCAGTACCGCTCCGGTTCCGGCGTGATCCACGCGAGACGGTGCACCCGGCGACGGAGTTCCTCGAGCCGATCGACGCGCGGAGGCAGGCCGTTGCAGCGCCCGTCCCCCACCACCAGCACCGACGTCCGGCCGTCGATCGATCCGGAGTGCTCGGTGAGCAGTTCGTCGAACACCCTGCCGTAGTCGCTGCTCGCTTCGAGATCGACTGCGGGATGGGCGAGTACGGCGGCCAAGGCACCGTCGCCGTCGGCGGCGAGCAACTGTTTCGTCACGTCCACCGGACGATCGACGAAGGCGACCACC
>NZ_AJVB01000195.1:0-6673 GCF_000278445.1 Rhodococcus sp. R1101 | reverse complement strand
CGATCCTCATCCTCGACGAGGCGACGAGTTCCGTCGACACCCGCACCGAACTGCTCGTCCAGCAGGCCACCGCACGGTTGCGCGACGACCGCACCAGTTTCGTCATCGCCCACCGCCTGTCGACCATCCGCAACGCCGACCGCATCGTGGTGATGGAGGACGGACGGATCGTCGAGCAGGGCACGCACGAGGGGTTGCTCGAGGCGTCCGGCGCGTACGCGCGGCTGTACGACGCGCAGTTCAAAGCACTCGTGGAGTGACCGCGGCAGGCTTCGGCGGCGTCCCGGCCACGGGCGATATCCCTGTGCGGGGCAGGCGATCCCGGTGGTGTGCTCCGTGGACGGCTGCGCGACCGGAACCGCGTCTGCCGAATTTCAGTGCAGTACTTCGAGTGCGGTGCGCCGCACCGTATCGGTCAGTGCGTCGAGCACCGGTGAGTCCAACTGCCACCGCTGCCAGTACAGCGGCACGTCGATCGGGTCGTCCGGTGCCAGGCTCACGAGATCGGTCGTGCTGGTGACCATCGCATCGGGAAGCATGGCCCAGCCCAGGCCCAGCCGCGCCGCGTCGACGAATTCGAGGGCGCCCGGAACGTAGGTGCGGGGAGGGTCCGTCTTCCGGCGGGTCCGTGTGCGGACGAACCGATCCTGCATGTCGTCCTTGCGGTCGAAGGCGAGCATCGGGGCCTCGCGCAGCGCGGCGGGGGTCATGCCTCCGGAAAACCAGCGGTCGGCGAAGTCGACGCTGGCCATCGCGTGATAACGCATGGCGCCGAGCTTCTCGGACGTGCATCCCTGCACGGGTTCGGGGACGGAGGTGACCGCGGCCATGGCGGTGCCGTCGCGCAGGAGATTCGTCGAATGGAACTCGTCCTCCCGGTGCAGTTCGAAGAGGGCGCGATATCGCACGGGCATCCGGGCCAGAGCCCGAAGCAGCCAGGTGGACATGGAATCGGCATTGACGACGAGGGGGATCGTGGCGTAGTTCCCGGCGTCGGCTCCGAATCCGAGTTCTTCGGAAGCATCCTGTTCGAGTCGGGCGACCTGCCGGGCGAGCCGCATCACCACCTCACCGGCCGAGGTCGCGGTCACCGGGCGGGTCCGCCGCAGCAGTACCCGACCGACGTGTTGCTCCAGCGACTTGATGCGCTGACTCACCGCGGAGGGTGTGACGCGAAGAACAGCCGCCGCACCGTCGAAGGTGCCCTCGTCCAATACCGCTGCAAAAGTGCGAAGTTGAGCGAAGTCGAGATCCATATGAAGGAACTCTAATGTAGCTACAGCAAAATCAATTGTTCTTATCTCGGCAGGGTTCCTAGCGTCGATGCCATGTCACTCGTCGCCGCCGGATTCGTCACAGGTCTGTCCCTCATCGTCGCCATCGGCGCGCAGAACGCCTTCGTCCTGCGCATGGCCATCGCGCGACGACATGTACTGCCTGTGATCGCGGTGTGCGCGATATCCGACGCGCTGCTCATCACCGCGGGCATCGCCGGGATCGCGACGATCCTCGACCGCGCACCCGGCGCGATCGACGTGATCCGTTGGGGAGGTGCCGCTTTCCTCATCTGCTACGGACTCTTCGCGGCACGTCGTGCGCTGAAGCCGTCCGCGTTGTCCGCCGCTCCGGGTGGCGCCGTGACCATAGGCGCGGCCCTGCTGACCTGCCTGGCGCTGACCTGGCTCAATCCCCACACCTATCTCGACACCGTGCTCATGCTCGGATCGGTGGCCAACCACTACGGCAATCCCGGACGCTGGTGGTTCGGTGCCGGGGCGATCACCGCAAGCGTCGTGTGGTTCGCCGCCCTCGGCTACGGTGCCCGTTATCTGCGCGCCTGGTTCGCCAAGCCTGCCTCGTGGCGCATCCTCGACGGCGGCGTGGCGGTACTCATGCTCGGTCTCGGCGCGGGCTTGATCACGTCCGCGTGATCCCGCCCGGCCGCCCGGACTCGGCCGGTGCCCGGGTGGGTTCGAGATGGCTGAACACGACGACGCCGGGCAGCGCTTCGGCGAGGTCCGCCTCGATGCGGTCGAGCAGGTCGTGCCCGGCCCGCACCGTCCATTCGCCCGGCACCCGCACCGTGAGGTAGACGAAGCGCTGGCGTCCCGATTCGCGGGTCCGCGGGGGCAGGATCGTCACCCGTCCCGGTTCGCGGTAGCGGTCGAGGACGGCGTTGACCGCCGTCACATCCTCCGCCGGCAGGACCGCGTCGAGCATGCCCACAACGGCCTGTCGCACCAGCCCGAATCCGATCCGCAGGATGTTCAACGCGACGAGGATCGCCACGATCGGGTCGAGCACGTCCCAGCCCGACAGTGCGACGAGCGCGACGCCGACGAGCACGCCCGCCGAGGTCCACACGTCCGTCAGCAGGTGCTTTCCGTCCGCGACCAGCGTGATCGACCGGTGTGCGCGTCCCTGTCGGATCAGCAGCAGACCCACCACGAGATTGAGCGCCGAGGATGCGGCCGACAGGACGAAGCCGATGCCGACCTCGGTCACAGCCTGCGGTGAGATCAGGCGCTCCACCGACGTCCACAGAATCGCTGTCGCGGCAGCGAAGACCATGGTGCCCTCCACCGCGGCGGAAAAGTATTCGGCTTTTCCGTGCCCGAAGTCGTGGTTCTCGTCGGCGGGTTTCGCGGCGAGGCGCAGCGCCGCGAGGCCGACGAGCGCCGCCACGAGGTTGACCCCGGATTCGAGCGCGTCCGACAGCAGACCCACCGATCCCGTGATCCATGCCGCCGACGCCTTCAGCAGCATCGTCGCGAGCGCGGTCGCCACCGAGAGCAGCATGAACCGCATCAGCAGTCGGTGCTGCTGCACAGAGGGTGCCACTGCTCAGCGCTGGACGAGCGTGAGCCGCATCCCGGTGAGATCGGTGGCCTTCAACGCGACGTAGTCGTACTTCGGGGTGGGAACCCACGGGGTCAGTCCGAGGGCGTCGATCCTCGCCGCATCCTCGAAACTGCGCAGGACCCGGGCGTGTCCGTGCAGCACCACGCTCCACGCCGAGTCCTCGTGGATCTCGTCGACCTCGAACGCGACCTGCGGATACACCGCCAGTTCGGACAGCTTGCTGCCCTCACCGCTGCGGAAGTACACCGTGCGCTCGTCGACGACGTAGTTGACGGGATAGATTTCCGGCCGCCCGTCCACGACGGTGACGAGCCGACCCACCTTGCCCGTCGCGAGCAGGTCCCAGCACTGGTCCTCGTCGAGCGGGACGATGGGATCGTCGGTGTTCGGGTTGTCGCTCATCGCGTTCACTCCTCCGGTTCCGCTGCCGTATCCAGCACATCACGAACCGGCTTCCGGCGCAGTGGAACGCTCCGGCGGTTACGGTGAAACCGGCCGTCAGGACCGCGTTCGCCCGATCCGCCGAGAGCAGCCCCGAATGAGGAGTGCCGATGCCCGCACAGGCTCCCGCGACCACCTCGAGTTGGCACACCCGCGACGCGGCCGACGTGGCCGAGGCGTTCGCGGTCGACCCGCAACGCGGATTGAACGCGGAGGAGGTCGAGCGGCGCCGCGACGAGCACGGCCCGAATCTGCTCGACGAGGCGAAACGGGTTCCGACCTGGCGGCGGGTGCTGTCGCTGCTCGCCGACAAGATGACGCTGGTACTGGTTGTGGCGGCGGTGGTCAGCGCCACTGTCTCCCGTGAATGGGAGACCTCCGTCGTCATCTTCGCGGTGATCGCGCTCAACACCGTGCTGAACTATGTGCAGGAATCGCGGGCCGAGAGCAGTCTCGCGGCGCTGAAGAAGATGTCGGTGTCCACCAGCCGGGTGCTGCGCGACGGTCGCGGGACGGAGGTGCCCCGCGCCGAACTCGTCCCCGGCGACGTGGTGCTCCTCGAGGCCGGCGACACCGTCCCGGCCGACGGCCGTCTCGTCACCGCCGTCCGGTTGCAGGTCGCCGAGGCCGCGCTCACCGGCGAATCCCAGCCGGTCGACAAGCAGGTCGATGTCGTCGACGATCCCGATGCGCCGCTCGGCGACCGCACCGACATGCTGTTCATGAACACCGAGGTCACGCGGGGACGCGCCGCGATGATCGTCATCGGAACGGGTATGCGTACCGAGATGGGCGCCATCGCAACCCTTCTCGGGTCGGCCGGCACCGAACAGACACCACTGCAACGACGCATCGGTCAGCTCGCCCAGACCCTGACGATCATTGCGATCGTGACGGTGGCGCTGGTGTTCGTCCTCGGTCTGCTGCGGGGACAGTCGTGGTCGGATCTCCTCGTCACCGCCGTGTCGCTCGCGGTCGCGACGATTCCCGAAGGGCTCACGGCCGTGGTCGCATTCACCCTCGCGATGGGTGCCTCACGCCTCGCCGCCCGCGGTGCCATCGTCAAACGGCTCGCCGCGGTCGAGACGCTGGGCAGCACCACCCACATCTGCACCGACAAGACCGGCACCCTCACGCTCAACGAGATGACGGTGCAGCGTCTGCTCGTCGCCGGTCGCGCTTTTCGTGTCACCGGCACCGGTTACGGAACCGACGGCAAGATCCTCGTCGGCGACGGCCTGCCCGCACCGGATTTCACGGACGCACTGCTCGGTATGGGTCTGTGCAACGACGCGACGGTGAGGAACGGAGTGCTCGTCGGCGATCCCACCGAGGGCGCTCTCGTGGTGCTCGCCGAGAAGGGGGGTATCGACGTCGAGGGTGCGCGCGCCGCGCTGAACCGCATCGCGGAGGTGCCGTTCGACTCGGATTACAAGTACATGGCCACCTTCCACACCCTGCCGGGCGGCGGATACCGCTGTTTCGTGAAGGGGGCCCCGGGCGTGCTGCTCGACCGGGCCGTGTCGATCGCCGGTTCCGCCGGTCCGATGCCGCTCGACGACGACGGTCGCGCGAGGATCCGCCGGGCTGTGGAGTCACTGGCGTCGGAAGGCCTGCGCACCCTCATGATCGCAGGTCGCAATCTCGATGCCGTCCCGCGTGGTGACACGGATGCCCTGCAGGAGAAGGTGTCCGGCCTGACCGTCCACGCGGTCGTCGGCATCGTCGATCCGCCGCGAACCGAGGCCGAGGATGCCATCGCCGTGGCCCACGAGGCGGGCATCGCGGTGCACATGATCACCGGTGACCATCTGGTGACGGCCTCCGCGATCGCCGAGGAACTCGGGATCCGCGGGTCGGCGGCCTCCGGCGCCGACCTCGACACACTCACCGATGACGAACTGCGCCAGAGAGCAAAGGAATTCGGTGTCCTCGCCCGCGTGGCGCCCGAACACAAGATCAGGTTCGTCGAAGCGCTGCAGGCCGACGGGCAAATCGTCGCGATGACGGGCGACGGCGTCAACGACGCTCCGGCGCTCGAACAGTCGGACATCGGTGTCGCGATGGGCATCACCGGCACCGACGTCTCCAAGGGCGCCGCGGACATGATCCTCACCGACGACAACTTCGCGACCATCGTCGCCGCGGTCGCCGAAGGACGCGGAATCTACGACAACATCATCAAATTCGTGAAGTTCCAGCTCACCACGGCGTGGGGCTTCGTCCTGATCTTCCTGACGGCCGGTGTACTCGGCCTCGCGGGCGGGGCACCCTTCAGTGCGTTGCAGATCCTGTGGGTGAACATCATCATGGACGGACCGCCGGCCCTCGCGCTCGGTGTCGATCCGACCGCCCCGGACGCGATGAGGCGACGCCCGCGCCCCGCCCACGAGGCCCTGCTCGAACGCTCCCGGGTGCAGCGCATCCTCGGGCTCGGCATCGTCATGACGGCCGGCACCGTCGCGGTTCTGCATTTCGGCCCGGAACTGTTCCCCGACAGCGCATCCGACCCGCTGTTCGCGACCACCCTGGCGTTCACCACGTTCGTCTTCTACCAGATCTTCAACCTGTTCAACGTGCGCTCGGATCTCGGATCGGTGTTCTCGGCGCAGACGTTCACCAACCACACCATCTGGATCGCGATCGTCGCCGTCGTCGTTCTCCAGATCTGCGTGGTGCAGCTCGGCGCCCTGCAGGGATTCATGGACACCACCTCGCTCACCTCCGAGCAATGGCTGCTCGCGGTGGCCGTCGGCTCGACGGTGCTGTGGGTGGACGAGGCCGGCAAGTTCGTCGCGAGGAGGCTCGAGGCGCGCAGAGCCGAACGGGCGGATACGACCTTCCTCACCTGACGATCCCGAGATGGCGCAACTCACGTCGTCGTGGGAAGAAGTGAGTGGCCGGACTGCCCCAGAATGGAAGCTGCCCATGCGCCGCTCCCCGAGGGCGCTCTCGTCCCGGGCCGCACGACGTCCGGCTCCGGGGCCATCGACGATCGAAGGTTTCCTCACCGATGACCACCACGGCTTCCGGCCGCCCCATCGACGATCCTGCCCACGCCGACTCCGGACCTCCTGCGCGCACGCTGGTGATGTGGGTGCTCGCCCTCGGTGGGTTCGGTATCGGAACCACCGAGTTCGTCGCCATGGGGCTGCTCCCCGAGATCGCGACGAGCATCGGGGTCTCCGAACCCACCGCGGGTCACGTCGTCTCCGCCTACGCGGCCGGTGTCGTCGTCGGTGCCCCGCTGATCGCGACGATCGCCGCACGCGTCCCGCGCAAGACACTGCTGGTCGCGCTGATGGTCGCGTTCACCCTCGGTAACGCCGCAACGGTGCTGGCCCCGAACTACGGCTTGCTCGTCGCCTCC
>NZ_AJVB01000194.1:0-6674 GCF_000278445.1 Rhodococcus sp. R1101 | reverse complement strand
GCCATCTGCGCGAGACCCGCATTGTCGATGTCGCCCTTGCCGCCCTCGGCCGGTTGGTTGTCGGGCGACAGCACGGCGTTGTGGAATGCGGAGAACGCGCGGGCATCCCCGCTCTCGGCGACACACTGCGCCGCAGCCACCACCCGGGTCGAGTAGTCGCCGCTGCTCGACGCCCGGTCGAGGAAGGCCAGCATCCGGTACCGGACCGCCAGCTGCCCCTCGTCGATCGCCTGGGCGAGCTCCTGCGAATGCTTGTGTTCGAGTTCGGCGCAGTACGGGCACATCGGGTCCTCGAACAGGTCGACGGTCCGCGGGGCGTCGGGGCGGCCCAGCAGGATCGCACCGTCGTCCTCGATCGACACCTCCACCGCGGCGTTCTGCACGGAGCCGTAGTCGTCGTTGCGGGGACCGCTGCCCCCCGAGGACCACAGCACACCGCCGACGACGAGCACACCGATCACCAGGATGGCGATGCCGCCGAGAATGTAGGTGAACCTGTTCGATGTCTGCTCCGGTGTGTATTTGCCGGATGGGACCTTCTTCGCGCTCACGGATTCTGCCCTCTACTGCTCGTCGGTGGGGAAGGACGATCTCACTCTGCCATCGACGGCTGAGTGGCCGCTGAGAGGGACATCCGCGAACCCGGACCGAGCGCGAACCAGGTGCGCGGTCGGACGATCAGCCACATCGACATCGCCAGAAAGCCGACATCCCGGGCGATCTCGATCGCGTAGTCGCGGCCGTCGATATCCTCGACCACGCCCCCTCCCCCGAAACAGCCACAGTCGATCGACAGACCACGCGCCCACGCCGAGGCGATCGCGGCGACGAGCGCGACCAGCCCGAGTGCGCTGAGGAGCGCTGCGGGGCGGGTCGCCAATCCCACCAGCAGGACCAGCCCGAGGACCAGTTCGAGCACGGGAAAGACCGCGGCGAACGGCCGCACCCAGTCGGTGGGCAGAATGTGGTACGCCCGAACCGCGACGACGGTTTGTGTCGGGTCCGAGAACTTCACCCAACCGGAGACGAGCCACACCGCTGCCAGACCGAATCGGGCGAGCGTGGAGACGAGACCGACCCACATGCCGGCGACAGTACCCGGCAGTCGACTCACCGCGCTGTGTCGCCGGTCACCGGTGCCGCCTGCTCGGCGACGCGGGTGCGCCCGGCTACGAACCACGGCAGGGTTGCCGCGAGCATGATCACGCCCGTGACCGCGAAGGCCGTCGAGTACGACACCCGGTCCGCGAGGAAACCGGCCGCGATCGGACCGATCACCGCGCCGACGTCGGCGACCATCTGGAATGCGGCGAGCACAGGCCCGCCCCGGGCCTTGCTGCCGACGACGTCGGCGACCGCGGCCTGCTGCGAGGGGTTCGACAGTCCCGAGCCCATGCCCGCCACGAACGAGGTGATGAGGAACCACACGACGCTCTCGGTGAATCCCATCGCGATCGTGCTGACCCCGCACACCAGCAGACCGGCCAGGACGAAGGGTCGCCGCCCGAACCGGTCGGACAGCTTGCCGGACTTGATGAGGACGAGTGCGTTGCCCACTGCGAACGCCGTCAACGCGACACCCGCGAAGGCCTCCCCCTCGTCGAGGGCCTCGACGACGAACAGCGGCACCATCGCGACGCGGACCCCGAACACCACCCAGCCGTTGGCGAAGTTCGATCCGAGGGCCGCGCGGTAGACCGGCGAGCGCAGCGCATCGCGCAGGCGCATGACGGGCACGCCGTCCCCCTTGTCGGGACGGGCGAGATCCGACGAGCGCAGGCTGATCCCCACGACCGAGGCCGCCACGAGCAGCGCCACGGCGTAGATCAGGAAGGGTGCGCGCAGACCCAGCCCGATCAGCGCACCACCGACGAGCGGGCCGAGAATGTTGCCCATGAGGAAGCTCGTCGCGTACAGGCCCGAGACACGCCCGCGGGCGTCGGCGGGCGCGATCCGCACGAGCAGCCCGAGCGCCGACACGGTGAACATCGTCGACCCGATACCGCCGAGGGCCCGGAAGACGAGCAGCTGCCAGTAACTCGCGGCGAACGCGCACGCCCCCGTCGACAGGGCGACGATGAGCAGGCCCGTGATGTAGACGGGCCGCTCGCCCAGCTTCTGCACCAGCGATCCGCTCGCGGGTGCGAACAGCAGTCGCATCGCCGCGAACGACGACACGACGACGGTCGCCGCCGTGACACCGACGTCGAAGCTGCGCGCGAATTGCGGCAGCGCGGGAGCCACGAGACCGAAGCCGAGCGCGATGACGAAACTCGCGACGACCAGAACCCAGATTTCACGCGGCAACGCCGCGTCACGTGTCCGCATGATGCCCACGATGTTAGCGAGGCGCACGACCTCGCCGGGGCGCGGTGGCGACCGGACTCAGGACAGGACGGACGAGACGAGTTCGCGCGCCGCCTGCTGGACCTCGGCGAGATGGTCGGGGCCCCGGAACGATTCGGCGTAGATCTTGTACACGTCCTCGGTGCCGGAGGGGCGGGCGGCGAACCACGCGTTCTCGGTGGTCACCTTCAGGCCACCGAGCGCGGCGCCGTTGCCGGGTGCCGCGGTGAGCGTCGCGGTGATCGGTTCGCCGGCGAGTTCGGTGGCACCGACCTGCTCGGGCGACAACTTCGACAGCACCGCCTTCTGCTCCCGCGTCGCAGGGGCGTCCACGCGCGCGTAGGCGGGGTCGCCGTACCGGTCGACGAGTTCGGCGTAGTACCGGGACGGGCTCTTCTCCGTCACCGCGGTGATCTCCGCCGCGAGCAGCGCGAGCACGATGCCGTCCTTGTCGGTGGTCCACACCGAGCCGTCTCGCCGGAGGAAGGAGGCACCGGCACTCTCCTCCCCACCGAAGCCCAGCGAACCATCGCTCAGGCCGGGAACGAACCATTTGAAGCCGACGGGCACCTCGAGCAGGTCGCGGCCCACTCCAGCGGCGACCCGGTCGATCATCGACGAACTCACCAGCGTCTTGCCCACCTTGCTCGACTCCGCCCAGCCCGGCCGGTTGCGGAACAGGTAGTCGATCGCGACAGCGAGGTAGTGGTTCGGGTTGAGCAGACCCGCGTCGGGGGTGACGATGCCGTGCCGGTCGGCGTCAGCGTCGTTGCCGGTCGCGAGGTCGAAGGCCTCCCGGTTGCCGATCAGCGACGCCATCGCATTCGGGGACGAGCAGTCCATCCGGATCTTGCCGTCGGTGTCGAGCGTCATGAACCGCCAGGTGGCGTCGACGAGGGGATTGACGACGGTGAGGTCGAGCGCGTGCCGTTCGGCGATCTCGCCCCAGTAGTCGACGCTCGCACCGCCCATCGGGTCCGCACCGATCCGGACCCCTGAGGCACGGACGACGTCGAGGTCGACGATGTTCGGCAGGTCGTCGATGTAGGCGGCGAGGAAGTCGTGCCGTCCGGCGGAGGCGAGGGCGGAGGAGAGCGGCACCCGCTTCACCCCGTCGAGTCCGGCGGCGAGCAGTTCGTTGGCGCGGGCGGCGATGGTCGAGGTCGCATCGCTGTCGGCCGGTCCACCGGACGGCGGGTTGTACTTGAAGCCGCCGTCGCGCGGCGGATTGTGCGAGGGGGTGACCACGATGCCGTCGGCACGGGCCCCGGATCCGGCGTTGTGCTGCAGGATCGCGTGACTGACCGCGGGAGTCGGGGTGTAGCGGTCGCGGGAGTCGACCACCACCTCGACACCGTTCGCGACGAGCACTTCGAGTGCGCTCGCCCAGGCCGGTTCGGACAGCGCGTGCGTGTCGCGGCCGAGGAACAGCGGGCCCGAGGTGCCCTGCTGCGCGCGGTACTCGACGATGGCCTGGGTGGTCGCGAGGATGTGGTGTTCGTTGAAGGCACCGTCGAGGCTCGAGCCGCGGTGACCGGAGGTGCCGAATGCCACCTGCTGGGAGACGTTCTCGGGATCGGGCTGCACGGTGTAGTAGGCGGTGACCAGATGTGCGAGGTCCTCGAGATCCGCTGCCGTGGCCGGCTGTCCCGCTCGTTCGTGCGCCATGTGTTCTCCTCGTCGATGGTGGTGCCCTCATCTTGCCCGCCGGTCCAGCGGTACGTGCGGGATGAGTACCCGGATCCGGGCGTCGACACGGCTGGTCGCCGCAAAGGTCACTACTCCGTAGAGACCAAAGTTTCCGACCCCAGAGTCATATTGTTAGCTCACGATATAATCGACTACTTTCACCGAGTGGAATGAAGGCCATGCCGGGGAGGACATCCTTCGTTTCGCTCCGCTGTCCCGGCATCGTCTCCGATGCCCTCCGGGCCGACAGCGCGACCGTGCCCGTCGCCGAGAAACTCACACCCGAGTCTCGGCGGCGGGCATTGCCGGTTTCCGCGCCGATCCGTTGACCTCCGGTTCCGGGATCCCGAAACGACGAAACCCGGGTAGGTGATCGAATGTCGATCTCCTACCCGGGCCGTTGGTGGAGCTGCCGGGAATCGAACCCGGGTCCTCCGCCGCCTTGCGAGGGCTTCTCCGTGTGCAGTTCGCTATGTCTCTACTCGGATCTCCCGTTCTCGCGAACAAGACGAGATGACGATCCCAGTCGCTGTTTGCTGTCCCGTACGTCTCCGCGACCGAGCCGCACGGTAGAGCTCTCTAGTCGATGCCAGGATCCGGGTCGAGAGCAAACCCGGGCTGACAGAGACGCGCTCGCTTAGGCAGCGAGGGCGTACTCGCGCTGAGTGGACTCGGCGCTTAATTGGTTGCAGCGACGCTTACGGTGGTCTCTTGCCTGCACCGACACGCTTCCCCTTGCTCAACGTACGCAGTCGAAACCGTTCAGCCCCGTACGCACCTGCGACTGTCGCAGGACTACCTACTGTAACGATCTCGAGGCACGATGTCATTCCCATTTCCCGAAACGATTCGCAGCCGGGTCATGAGCCTGCTCACAGCACCTCTCACCAGCGGCGTCACCGGCTCGACCTCACCCGCCCCGGGACGAATCAGCCCGGCAGGCCGACGAGCGCGACGGCGAAGCCTGCCGCGACCAGCCCGAGCAGTTTCACCCGGCTCACCCGCTCACCGAGCACGAGGACGGCGAGCAGCACCGTCACCGCCGGATACAGTGCGGCGATCACGCTCACGAGCGACAGCAGACCGTACTGGTAGGCGAAGAGCAGGGCACCGTTCGCGATCACGTCGATCGCACCGATCCCGATGAGGATCGGCAGGAGGGGCCGGATCGGCCACACCACCGTGCGCCACGAGAACGCGATCACGAACCACACCACCAGCGTGGCGGTGGCGCGGGACGCCGCGAGCGGCCACAGTCCCGTGTCGGTCCCGACCTGGCCGAGCCCGACGAACGACAACGCGAACGCGATGCCGGATCCGACGGTCAACCACGCGATCGTGGGGGTGAAGGGCGGGTGCCCGACACCGGTGACGGTCTCGTCGGATTCGCGGCCGACCAGCCCCACCGCCACCACGGCGACGACGATGCCGAGACAGGCGAGCAGCCCGGGCCGATCCCCCAGCACGATGCCGACGAGCACGGGGATCCCTGCCACGACCACCGCAGTGATCGGAGAGACCACCGACATCGGCCCGTCGGCCAGCGCGAGGTAGAACCACCAGACGGCGATTCCGCCGGCCACGCCCGCCGCCGCACCCCACGCCAGCGACGCGGCGGTGATATCGCCACCGACGACGGACGCCGCGACGAGGGAGACGACGAGCGAGACCGGGTAGGTGACGGCGACGACACCCAATGCGCTCGCGCGTCGCGATGCGGCGCCGCCGGCGAAATCGCTCAGGCCGTAACCGACCGCGGCGAGCAGCGCGAGCGCGACCGCGATCAGCGGCTCATGCCCTTCACCCGCCGGCCGAGCTCGCGGGTCACCTCGCGTTCGGCGGTCCGGCGTGCGAGATCCTGGCGCTTGTCGTAGTCCTGCTTGCCCTTGGCGAGTGCGAGCTCGACCTTGACCTTGCCGTCGGAGAAGTACATCGACAGCGGCACGAGTGTCTGGTTGCCCTCACGGGTCTTGCCGACGAGCGCGTCGATCTCTCGTCGGTGCAGCAGCAGTTTGCGGGTACGACGGGGGGCGTGGTTCGTCCACGTGCCGTGCCCGTATTCGGGTATGTGCAGCCCGCGCAGCCACACTTCACCGTCGTCGACCGTCGCGAACGCGTCGACGAGGGACGCCTTGCCCTCGCGCAGGCTCTTGACCTCCGTACCCACGAGCGCGACTCCCGCCTCGTAGGTGTCGATGATGGTGTAGTTGTGGCGCGCCTTGCGGTTGGTCGCGATGACCTTCCGGCCCTTTTCCTTCACGTGCAGGCCTTTCCGGTCCACGATCGATCGAACAGAACACCGTCCAGCATAGGAACCTCGCACAACACCTTATTCACGCACGTACAGACGCAAGGTCACATACGAGGTGAGGGCGGCCATTCCGACACCCACGAGCACCAGGAACGGCGAGACCAGAAGGATGTCGCTGTCGGTGATGCGGGCGACGATGTTCGCGTCGTAGACCTCGGTGAGCATGTCGTCGACGAACATGCTCTTGGCCACGAAGAGGCCGCCGATGGCGAGTGCGGCGCCCACGATCGCCGCGATCACCGCTTCGAGGAGGAAGGGCAGCTGCGTGTACCAGCGGGTCGCGCCGACCAGCCGCATGATGCCGACCTCGGTGCGGCGGGTGAAGGCC
>NZ_AJVB01000193.1:0-6701 GCF_000278445.1 Rhodococcus sp. R1101 | reverse complement strand
TCTCGCCGGTGATGGGCAAGGTCGTCGAGGCCGCGCAGAAGGGCATGCCCGTCCTCGGCATCTGCAACGGCTTCCAGGTGCTGTGCGAGGCAGGATTGCTGCCGGGCGCGCTCACCCGCAACGCCGGTCTGCACTTCGTCTGCCGCGACGAGTGGCTGAAGGTCGAGTCGAACACCACCGCGTGGACCTCGCGCTACGAGGCCGGCGCCGAGATCCTCATCCCGCTCAAGTCGGGTGAGGGCCGCTACCAGGCACCGGAGAAGGTGCTCGACGAGCTCGAGGGTGAAGGCCGCGTGGTGTTCCGCTTCGCGGGCGACAACCCGAACGGTTCGCAGCGCGGCATCGCGGGCATCTCGTCGGCGAACGGCCGGGTCGTCGGTCTCATGCCGCACCCCGAGCACGCCACCGAGGCGCTCACCGGCCCCAGCGACGACGGACTCGGCATGTTCTACAGCGTGCTGGACGCGGTCGTCAACGCGTGATCGCCTGACCGGAGCTTCCGGCGCAGTCCCCATCGACCCTCCCGGGACGGTGGGGACTTCGCTCGTTCCAGGGGTTTCGAGTGGCCCTCCGAACCTGAAGTCCCGGAACCGGAGAGACGGAACGAGGGACCCCGCGACCGTCCCGATCGGCTGCGGAATCCCTCGTCCCTACAACCCGGAGCTCGACCCCCCGATCAAGTCCCGGGCGCGATGTCGTCGTCATCCCCCATGCGCGACATCGCGGATCAGTTTGCCCGAGCCATGTCGGTATGTCCTGAGTAGGACTACCCAAATCGGTCCGTTCATCGACGGATATCGCCTGTCGGTCCCCGGCGGTACCGTCGCGTCATGACAGCGACCATCGCAATGATCACCTTCGACACGTCCGATCCGGGTCCGCTCGCGAGATGGTGGGCCGAGCGCACGGACGGGCGTATCGAGGAGGAGAACGACGGCTGGTTCTTCATCGTCGCCCTGCCGCAAGGCATCAGGCTGGGCTTCCAGAAGGTGTCCGACCCGACACCGGGGAAGAACCGCGTGCACCTCGATCTCACGGCCCCCGACCTCGACGCCGAGGTCGAGCGCTTCGTGCAGGCCGGCGCGAAGGAGGTCCACCGCGAGGACCTGAGCGACGACTTCCGCTGGGTGACGCTCGCCGACCCGGAGGGCAACCTGTTCTGCGTCGCCGGAGGGCACTGAGCCTGTCCGTGATGCGAAGATGCAGTCATGTCTTCCACGCGTGCCGATGCTCGGGGTCTCTGTAATTTCGTCGACCTGTCGCCGTCGCCCTTCCACGTCTGCGCCACGGTCGCCGCGGCGCTGAGCGAGGCGGGATTCGTCGAACTGCGCGAGCAGCAGTCCTGGCCCTCCGAACCGGGACGCTTCTTCCTGGTGCGCGGGGGGTCGCTGCTCGCGTGGAGCACCGAGGGTGCCGCCGACGATCCGGCCGCGCCCTTCCGCATCGTCGGCGGGCACACCGACAGCCCCAATCTGCGCGTCAAACAGCATCCCGACCTCACGTCGGCGGGCTGGCGCCTCGTGGGTCTCGAACCGTACGGCGGTGCGTGGCTCAACTCGTGGCTCGACCGCGACCTCGGGATCTCCGGCCGCTTCACCGTGCGCTCGGGTGCGACCACCGAGGACGTTCTCGTCCGCGTCGACGCGCCGGTCCTGCGGGTTCCGCAGCTCGCCATCCACCTGTCCGAGGACCGCAAGGGCGTCCGGCTCGACCCGCAGCGCCACGTCGACGGCGTCTGGGGAGTCGGCACCGAACCGCGCTCGTTCATCGGGTGGGTCGCCGAGCAGCACGGGATCGACCCGGGCGCGGTGCTCGGCTGGGAGCTGATGACCCACGACCTTGCTCCGAGCGCGGTCGTCGGGCCGGGCCGCGACCTGGTCAGCGCACCGCGTCTCGACAATCAGGGCACCTGCTATGCCGGACTGCACGCGCTGCTCGATGCCGCGGAGCACGTCGCCGCGCACGGCGGCCCGATGCCGCTCCTCGCTCTGTTCGACCACGAGGAGGTCGGCAGCATGTCCGACCGCGGCGCCTTCTCGGAACTGCTCAACACCGTCCTCGAGCGGATCGTCCTGCTCCGGGGCGGTGGACGCGAAGAGTTCCTGCGTGCCCGCGCCGGCTCGATCGTCGCGTCGGGCGACATGGCGCACGCCACGCACCCGAACTACCCCGAGCGGCACGAACCCGCCCACCGGATCGCGGTGAACGGCGGACCGGTCCTGAAGGTGAACCAGAACCTGCGCTACGCGAGCGACGCGACCGGCGCCGGCGCCTTCGCGCTGGCCTGCGAGCAGGCCGGGGTTCCGCTGCAGCGGTACGTGCACCGCGCCGACCTGCCGTGCGGTTCCACGATCGGCCCCATCACCGCGTCGCGGACCGGCATCACGACCGTCGACGTCGGCGCCCCGCAACTCGCCATGCACTCGGCGCGCGAGTTCATGGGCGCGGACGACGTGACGAGCTACGCGCAGGCCCTGACCGCTTTCCTGACCCCCGCGTCGTGACCGCGTTCGCCCACCCCGCCACGCCCACCGGTGACACACTGAAGACGGTCGTGTCCGATCGGCGAGAACGGGGGAATGCAATGAACGTCCCGTCCTATCCCGATCAGCTGCTGTCCCTCGACGAGTGGGCGGTCCTGCCCGAATCCGACGGACACCACGTCGAGGTGTGCGAAGGTGTGCTGATCGCTGCGCCCCGGCCGGGAACAGCACACGATCACGCCGCGGTGACCCTGGCCTTGCTCCTCGACGAGAAGCTGCCCGACGAATGGTGTGCGATCGGAGGCGTCGAGGTGCTGGTCGCGGAGAACCCGCTGACGGTGCGGTGCCCCGATGTGATCGTCGTGGGACGGTCCCTCGTCGACGCCGATCCCGATCGGGCCCCGATAGCCGAGGTGAAGCTGGTCGTGGAGGTCACCGTCGACGGCACGGCCCGCACCGACCGGGTCACGAAGTTCTCCGAATATGCGGAGGCCGGGATCCCGCAGTACTGGATCGTCGATCTCGGCGGGCCGCCCGTGCTCGCCACCTTCACCCTCGTCGACGGGTGGTACCGATTCGACGGCGAACACTCGGGCACCGTCACCCTCGATGCGCTGGGCACCGAGGTGACCGTCACACCCTCGGAGCTCGTGCCCGCACCGGTGAACCCCGTCGCCCCTGCACACCGATAGACTGGTCCGCGGCAGTTCCCGCCCGGCCTGCCGTTTTCGATCCCAGAGTGAAGGGACCCGACGCCCAGTGTCACCGCACGTGGATACCGTCTCCCACGCCGCCGAAACCCCCGACGCCGCTCAGCCCTATCGGGAGCTGGGTCTGAAGGAAGACGAGTACACCCGGATCAAGGAGATCCTGGGCCGGCGCCCCACCGACGCCGAGCTCGCCATGTACTCGGTGATGTGGTCCGAGCACTGCTCGTACAAGTCGTCGAAGGTGCACCTGCGCTACTTCGGCGAGACCACCACCGACGAGATGCGCGAGTCGATGCTCGCCGGTATCGGTGAGAACGCCGGTGTCGTCGACATCGGCGACGGCTGGGCCGTCACCTTCAAGGTCGAGTCGCACAACCACCCCTCGTACATCGAGCCGTACCAGGGCGCCGCGACCGGCGTGGGCGGCATCGTCCGCGACATCATGGCCATGGGTGCCCGCCCGATCGCCGTGATGGACCAGCTGCGCTTCGGTGCCGCCGATCACCCCGATACCCGTCGCGTCGTCGACGGTGTCGTACGCGGTGTCGGTGGCTACGGCAACTCGCTCGGCCTGCCCAACGTCGGTGGCGAGACCGTCTTCGACGCCTCCTATCAGGGCAACCCGCTCGTCAACGCGCTGTGCGCCGGAGCGATGCGCGTGGAGGACCTGCATCTGGCCCACGCCTCGGGTACCGGCAACAAGGTCATCCTGTTCGGTGCTCGCACCGGTCTCGACGGCATCGGCGGTGTCTCCGTCCTCGCTTCCGAGACGTTCGACGACAGCGACGGCGGCCGCCCCAAGAAGCTGCCGAGCGTGCAGGTGGGCGATCCCTTCACCGAGAAGGTGCTCATCGAGTGCTGCCTCGACCTCTACCGCGAGAAGCTCGTCGTCGGCATCCAGGATCTCGGCGGGGCCGGACTGTCCTGCGCGACCTCCGAGCTCGCCGCCGCCGGCGACGGCGGTATGCACATCAACCTCGAGCGTGTCCCGACGCGCGCGAAGGGCATGACCCCGGCCGAGGTGCTGTCCTCGGAGTCGCAGGAACGCATGTGCGCGGTCGTGACGCCCGACAACGTCGACGCCTTCATGGCCGTCTGCAAGAAGTGGGACGTCCTGGCGACCGTCATCGGTGAGGTCACCGACGGCGAGCGCCTCGTCATCGACTGGCACGGCGAGACCGTCGTCGACGTGCCGCCGCGCACGGTCGCCCACGAGGGCCCGGTCTACGAGCGTCCCATCGAACGCCCGTCCTCGCAGGACGCGCTGGTCGCGAACACCACGGCCGGCCTGAAGCGGCCCGAGACCGCCGACGAACTGCGCGAGACGCTGCTGAAGATGCTGGCGTCGCCGGCGCTGTGCAGCCGCAAGTGGATCACCGAGCAGTACGACCGTTACGTGCGCGGCAACACCGTGCTCGCCGAGAACGCCGACAGCGGTGTGGTCCGCATCGACGAGGAGACCGGACGCGGCATCGCACTCGCCACCGACGCCTCGGGCCGCTACACCCAGCTCGATCCGTACGCGGGCGCCCAGCTCGCCCTCGCCGAGGCCTACCGCAACGTCGCCGTCACCGGCGCGACGCCGAAGGCCGTCTCGAACTGCCTGAACTTCGGTTCGCCCGAGGATCCCGGCGTGATGTGGCAGTTCCAGCAGGCCGTGCGCGGCCTCGCCGACGGTTGCGCGAAGCTCGGCATTCCCGTCACCGGCGGCAACGTCAGCTTCTACAACCAGACCGGTGCCACCGCGATCCTGCCGACGCCGGTCGTCGCGGTGCTCGGCGTGATCGACGATGTGCACCGTCGCATCCCCACCGGCATCGGCCTCGAACCGGGCGAGACGTTGATCCTGCTCGGTGAGACCCGCGACGAGTTCGACGGATCGATCTGGGCGCAGGTCGAGCACGACCACCTCGGTGGCGTTCCGCCGCAGGTCGACCTCGATCGTGAGCGGCTGTTGTCGGAGATCCTCACCGCCGGTTCGCGCGACGGCCTGATCTCGGCCGCGCACGATCTGTCCGAGGGTGGCCTCGCGCAGGCCGTCGTCGAGGCCGCGCTGGCGGGCGAGACCGGCTGCCGCGTGCTGCTTCCGGAGGGTGCCGATCCGTTCGTGACGCTGTTCTCCGAGTCGGCCGGTCGTGTGCTCGTGGCCGTGCCGCGCACCGAGGAGTCTCGCTTCACGGGCATGTGCACCGCGCGCAACATGCCGTGGGTGCGCATCGGTGTCGTCGACGAGGGATCCGACTCCGTCGAGGTCCAGGGCCTGTTCTCGATCCCCATGACCGAGCTGCGCGAGGTGTGGGAAGGGACTCTGCCTGCTCTGTTCGGATAGCCGTGCCGGCCACCCGGGTCGATCGGCTGGCGGCGTTCGAGGCCCGGCAGGGTCGGATCATCGCCGCGGTCACCGACTTCGGTGATCGCCACCCCCTCACCGCTCGGGTGTGGGGGTGGCTGGGCCTGGATTTCACCGGTATCGCGTTCGCCGCACTGTTCTTCTGCTGGTCGCTGACACCCTCGCTGCTTCCGCGCGACTGGCTCTTCCAGGGCCTCATCGGCGGCATCAACGCCGCGATCGGTTACGGCGTCGGGTGCGTCGTCGGCTGGGCCGTGGCGCGGTTCGTGCTCTCCGGGCGGCGGTGGTGGCCGCCACCGCTCCCGGTGCTGCGCGCGATCAAGGTCGCGGTTCCGGTCGCCGCCGTCCTCGCGTCACTCGTCGCGCTCGTCCTGTCCGCCGGTGAGCAACGCCAGCTCGCCGCGTTGATGGGGGCAGAGGGCAGCACCACGAGCGGTTATCTGCGCACCATCCTGTTGAGCCTGGCCGTCGCCGCTGCCCTCATCGCCCTGTGGCGGGGGCTACGCGACATCGGGCGCTGGATATCCGCCCAGCTGAGCCGTCGCACGGGGATGCCGCTCGGCCTCGCTCGCACACTGGGCGTGCTCGTCGTGGTGCTCGCCACCTTCATGCTCATCGACGGCGTACTCATCCGCGGCGCCTACGCCGTCGTCAACCAGGCTTTCGGTCTGCAGGACGACACCACCCGTCCCGGCGCCGTCCAGCCGGTCGAGCCCGCCAAGTCCGGCAGCCCCGAATCCCTCGCGCCCTGGGAGACCCTCGGGTTCGAAGGCCGCAACTTCGTCGCGCGAGGCCTGGATGCCGAGGAACTGAGCGCGGTCAACGGCCGTCCCGCCCTGGAACCGATCCGGGTGTACGTCGGCCTCGACACCGCCCCCACGCCGGAAGAGCGCATCGATCTCGTCCTCGGCGAACTCGAGCGGACCGGCGCCTTCGAGCGGTCGACGCTCGTCCTGATCCCCACCACCGGCACCGGCTGGGTCAACCCCACGGCGGCCCGCGCGATGGAACTCGTCCACAACGGCGACCTGGCCATGGTGGCCTGGCAGTATTCGTACCTCCCGAGCTGGATCTCGTTCCTCGCCGACCGCGAGAAGGCGGCTGCCGCAGGCGAGATGCTGGTCGACCGGGTGTACGAACGCTGGTCGCAGCTGCCGG
>NZ_AJVB01000192.1:0-6731 GCF_000278445.1 Rhodococcus sp. R1101 | reverse complement strand
AAGAAGATCAACTCGGCTGTCTTCCCCGGTCAGCAGGGCGGACCGCTGATGCACGCCATCGCTGCGAAGGCCGTCGCGCTGAAGATCGCCGCCGGCGACGAGTTCAAGGACCGTCAGCAGCGCACCCTGTCCGGTGCCCGGATCATCGCCGAGCGCCTGTCGCAGTCCGATGTCGCCGACAAGGGCATCTCGGTGCTCACCGGCGGCACCGACGTGCACCTGGTCCTGGTCGACCTGCGCAACTCGCAGCTCGACGGCCAGCAGGGTGAGGACGCGCTCCACGAGGTCGGCATCACCGTCAACCGCAACGCCGTGCCGTTCGACCCGCGGCCCCCGATGGTCACCTCGGGTCTGCGCATCGGCACTCCGGCGCTCGCGACCCGCGGTTTCGGCGACGAACAGTTCACCGAGGTCGCCGAGATCATCGCGCAGACGCTCATCGGGGGCGCCGACGCCGAGTCGCTGCGCACCCGCGTGAGCGCCCTGGCGCAGTCCGTGCCGCTGTACGAGGGCCTCGAGGACTGGCGTCTGATCTGACGGTTTCCTCCTGTCGCCGACCGGCCCGCACCGACCTTCGGTGCGGGCCGGTCGCGTAGTCGGGACGGGACACATCCCACCGCGCGGGTTGGTTAGGGTAGCCTACGCATGCCGGCATCGTCGGCCGTCGCACGTGCACCCCGACCAGCAGAAGGAAGTCGCATGGCCATCCCGAGCATCGATCCGTACGAGTTGCCCACCGGCGACGAGATTCCCGCTGCTCGGGTGGAGTGGACGCTCGATGCGTCCCGCTGCGCACTGCTCGTCCACGACATGCAGAAGTACTTCATCGACGCCTACCGTCGCGACGCAGAGCCGCTCGCGACCGTCGTGCCCAACATCGTTCGCCTCCGTGAAGCGTGCCTGGCCGCCGACATCCCCGTCGTCTACACCATGCAGCCCGGCGACCAGCATCCGTCGCGTCGCGGCATCCTCGCCGACTTCTGGGGCGTCGGCCTGAGCACCGGTCGCGACACCGAGGTCATCGACGAACTCACACCCGGCCCGGACGACATCCAGGTCACCAAGTGGCGGTACTCGGCGTTCCAGCGCACCGATTTCCGTCAGCTGCTCGCGCACAACGGCCGCGACCAGCTGATCGTCACCGGTGTCTACGCCCACATGGGCTGCATGCTCAGCGCCGCCGACGCCTTCATGAGCGACGTGGCACCGTTCATGGCCCTCGACGCCACCGCCGACTTCTCCCGCGACGAGCACCTCACGGCGCTGCAGTACGTCGCGAAGCGGGTCGGCCGGGTCGAGACCACGAACGCACTGATCGAATCGATCGCCGCGTCGGCGCGTTGCCGCGACCGCGAGGCCGAAGAACTCACCGCGTCGCTGCGCTGACCCGAATCCGGATCGACGACGTTCGTGCGTACCTCTGAGGCGCACGAACACTCCCGAGACGACGTTTACGGAAACTTCACCGACACGCATACTCCACCAGCGAGCGAATCGTCCGGATCGGCGTTAGCGTCTGGGGTGTAGGCGGCGCAGGTGCCGACTACACGGGAGGTCCCTGATCGTGTGGCTGACACAGTCCGAACGAGGGGGCCGGCACCGGGCCTTCGTGGTCGTGACGACACCGGGGACCCACCGGCCCACCGAATACGTCCGGGCGGTGCCGTCCGGGCCGAGGAGCCCCACGTGAACGCAACACGCTCCGTCCCCACCCGCTCCGGTCCTGCCGCTGCGAAAGAACCCGCTGTACGCACCTACGTACTGGACACTTCAGTGTTGCTCTCCGACCCTTGGGCGGTCACCAGGTTCGCCGAGCACGAAGTCGTCCTTCCGCTGGTGGTGATCGGCGAACTCGAAGGCAAGCGGCACCACCACGAACTCGGCTGGTTCGCCCGCGAATCCCTCCGGCTGCTCGACGACCTGCGGCAGCGGCACGGACGCCTCGATCAGCCCATCCCCATCGGGGACGAGGGGGGCACCCTGCACGTGGAGCTCAACCACACCGATCCGATGGTCCTGCCCGCCGGATTCCGCACCGACACCAACGACTCCCGCATCCTCGCGTGCGCCCTGAACCTGGCCACCGAGGGACGCGACGTGGTGCTCGTCAGCAAGGACATCCCGTTACGCGTCAAGGCCGGGGCCGTCGGCCTCGACGCCGACGAGTACCACGCCCAGGACGTGGTGATCTCGGGATGGACGGGCATGACCGAACTCGAGGTCGATCGGGAACTCATCGACGAGATGTTCTCCGAGGGCATCGTCGACATCGACGACGCTCGGGATCTGCCGTGCCACACGGGGATCAGGCTCCTCGGCGGCTCCTCCAGCGCACTCGGCCGCGTCACCGCCGACAAGCGGGTGCAGCTCGTCCGCGGCGACCGGGAGGCGTTCGGACTGCACGGACGCTCCGCCGAACAGCGCGTCGCCCTCGACCTGCTGCTCGACGAATCCGTCGGCATCGTCTCACTCGGCGGCAAGGCCGGAACCGGAAAGTCCGCGCTGGCACTGACGGCCGGACTCGAAGCCGTCCTGGAAAGACGAACCCACCGCAAGGTGGTGGTCTTCCGTCCGCTCTACGCGGTGGGCGGACAGGAACTCGGCTATCTGCCGGGTACGGAGGCCGAGAAGATGAATCCGTGGGGCCAGGCGGTCTTCGACACCCTCGAAGGACTCGCCAGCCCGGCGGTACTCGAAGAGGTGCTCAGCCGCGGAATGCTGGAAGTGCTGCCGCTCACGCACATTCGTGGCCGGTCGCTGCACGACTCGTTCGTCGTTGTCGACGAGGCGCAGTCGCTCGAACGCAATGTGCTGCTCACCGTCCTGTCGCGACTCGGTGCGGGATCGCGCGTCGTGCTCACCCACGACGTCGCCCAGCGCGACAACCTGCGTGTCGGCCGGCACGACGGTGTCGCGGCGGTCATCGAGAAACTCAAGGGGCATCCGTTGTTCGCACACGTCACGCTCACGCGCAGTGAGCGCTCGCCGATCGCGGCGCTGGTGACGGAGATGCTCGAGGAGTTCGCTCCGGGCGCCTGAACTCCGAGCGCGATCGAACGGCGCGTCCGGCATCCCGCCGGGCGCGCCGTCGTCGTCAGGCCTCGTCGGAGGCGTCGGTCTCGCCGGAGAGGGGGCCGAGTTCGGCCTCGAGGACTTCCTGGACCACGCGCATCGCGGCGAGCCCGGCGGGGGCACCGCAGTACGCCGAGCAGTGGATGACGGATTCGACGATCTCCGCGCGGCCGAGCCCGTTGCGCAGCGCTCCGCGGACGTGGCCGCGCAACTCGTTCTCGGCACGCAACGCGATGAGCATGCCGAGGTTGAGCAGGCTACGGCTGCGCCGGTCGAGACCGGGGCGCGACCACACGGCACCCCAGGCGTGTTCGGTGACGAATTCCTGCATCGCCTCGGAGTCGGTGCCGCGGGAACGCTCGAACGCTCGCTCGACGAAGTCGTCACCCATCACTTCGCGCCGGATCTCCAGACCCGTCGTGAATCCCGGAGTGTGCTCGGCGTCGGACATGTCATCGCTCCCTGCTGATCCGTCACCGAACGGTTCGGTGACGAACGGATTCTATGCGGGCGTCGGCGATCAGGAACGACGCAGTACGGCGCGCAGTACCCCCAGGGCGGTGCCGCGGAGGAAGGTGAGGACGTCGAAGTGGTCGTCCCACACGGCGATCCGTCCGTCGCGCAACTCGAAGGTGCCGCACACCCAGAACTCGATGCGCACCGGACCGAAACGCAGGCTGTCGGTGCGCTCGGTGAGCACGATGTCGCCGTCGGCCGCGATGTGGTGGACGACGACACCGAATCCCACCGCAGGTCGTGCGAGACCGGCGAGGATCTGCCGCACCCGGGAAGCGCCGCGGATGGTGGGGAGCCAGGTGTTGTGCCACGCGATGTCGTCGGTGATCAGCGAGGCGGCGCGGTCGATGTCCTCCGCGGCCGTCGCCTCCAGGAAGTCGGTCACCGTCGCGACGGCGTTCTGTCCGGTGGCGGTCGGTGTGCTCATCGCTCTCCTCGGCGTCGGCTGCGTCGCATGGTAACGGGCACGGACCGGTGGTGGAACCGGATTCGCACATGCCACAGAATCGCCCGAAACCGGGTTGTGTCGCGGGCGAGTCGGGCACCCTGACATCAGGTACCCGTCCTCACAGCGACAGGAGCGAACCGATGAAGCGAATTCCCCGACGCAGAGCGGCGTTGGTGGCGGCCGCGGCGGCGGTCGGACTGGTCGTCGCAGGCTGCAGCGACGACCGATCGGCGGAGGACACGGTGGGCAGCGCGACCAGCGCGGTCCAGTCTGCCGCGGAGGGCGTGGCGTCCGGGGCGCAGAGCGCCGTCGAATCGATCACACAGGGCGACGATTCGCCCGAGGCCTCGGAACCCGCAGCGGATCAGTCCAGCGCCGTGCCCGGTCCGGGCGGTGAGCAGGTCGAACTCAGCGGACCCATCCTGCAGAAGTACAACGAGGTCGGTGGTGCGTCGAGCCCCCTCGGTGCGGCGACCGGTGAGCAGGAGGAAGTCGGCGACGGCTACGTCGCGGAGTTCGAGGGCGGCATCATCGCGTGGAGTCCCGATACCGATTCCCACATCGTGTGGGGTGAGATCCGCACGGCCTGGGAGGCCGCGGGCGGTGCCGGTGGCGACCTGGGCTTCCCGATCAGTGACGAGGAAAAGAACGCCGACGGTGCGAGGAGCAACTTCCAGTTCGGGTACATCACCTGGGCGCCCGAGGCCGGGACCGAGGTGGTCCAGGAGTGAGGTGACTCCCGGTGAGCCCTTGCTGTTCGCTCACGTCTTCGCCATCCGCTACAGCAAGTTGCTGTAGCGGATGGCGGAATTCGTAGCGAATGCAGACGGGCTCTGTCGGTCGGAACTCTGCGGGTCAGGACTCCTCGTCCACCCGCGTCATCGCCAGGACGTCGAGGCGGCGGTCCAGTTCCTCCTCGCTCAGGCGGTCGCCGACGAGGCCGCGGTCCACGACGGCCTGACGGATCGTCTTCTTCTCCTTCAGAGCCTCCTTGGCGACGGCCGCGGCCTCCTCGTAGCCGATCGCCGAGTTGAGGGGAGTGACGATCGACGGCGACGACTCGGCCAGGGTGCGCAGATGTTCGACGTTCGCGACCAGCCCGGTGATGCAGCGATCGGCGAACAGCCGGGAGACGTTGGCGAGCAGCCGAATCGACTCGAGGACGTTCCGTGCCATGACCGGAATGTAGACGTTGAGTTCGAAGGCTCCCGCCGCACCGCTCCACGCCACGGTGGCGTCGTTGCCCACGACCTGCGCGGCGACCTGCGTAACTGCTTCGGGGAGAACGGGATTGACCTTACCCGGCATGATCGAGCTGCCGGGCTGCAGATCGGGGAGCCGGATCTCGGCCAGGCCGGTGAGCGGACCGGATCCCATCCAGCGGATGTCGTTGGCGATCTTCGTCAGCGACACGGCGACGGTGCGCAGCGCACCGGAGACCTCGACCAGGGCGTCACGTGCGGCCTGCGCCTCGAAACTGTCGCGGGCCCGCTGCAGATCCTCGAGTCCTGTGGTCTCGACGAGCACGGCCACTACGCGCGGACCGAAATCCGCCGGCGCATTGAGTCCCGTACCGACCGCGGTGCCACCGATCGGCAGTTCGCCGAGGCGGGGGAGTGTCGCACGCAGACGCTCGATCCCGGCCTCGATCTGACGGGCGTATCCACCGAATTCCTGGCCCAGGGTCACCGGGACCGCATCCATCAGGTGGGTGCGGCCGGACTTGACGACGGTGCGCCACTCCTTCGCCTTCCCGGCGAGGGCTCCGTGCAGGTGCTCGAGTGCAGGGATCAGGTCCTTGACCGTCGCCTCGGTCGCAGCGACATGCGTCGCGGTGGGGAAGGTGTCGTTCGACGACTGCGACATGTTCACGTCGTCGTTGGGGTGGACCGTGACACCGGCCTTCGCGGCGAGCGAGGCGATGACCTCGTTGGTGTTCATGTTCGAACTCGTGCCCGAACCGGTCTGGAAGACGTCGATCGGGAACTGGTCGTCGTATTCACCGGCGGCGATCGCATCGGCGGCGGCGATGATCGCATCGGCCCTCTCCGGGTCGAGCAGACCCAGGTCCTTGTTCACCCGGGCGCAGGCGCTCTTGAGCAGACCGAGCGCGCGGATCTGTGCGCGTTCGAGTCCGCGCCCCGAGATCGGGAAGTTCTCCACGGCGCGCTGCGTCTGGGCGCGCCACAAAGCGTCGACCGGAACCTGGACCTCGCCCATCGTGTCGCGCTCGATACGGAACTGCTGAGAAGACTGTTCGGTGTCGGTCATGTCCTCCACGTTATGCCGCCGGAACGAACGAGGAGGGGCACTGCGACGAGAACTCGTGGCAGTGCCCCTCCTAAGGAGCGATCGGTGGCGATCAGGGCATGGGAGGCGGCGAGCCGGCGACACCGTGGAAGTCGATGGACGAGAACTCGCTGAGCTTCTGCAGGCGGTGGTACGCCTCGATCATGCGCACCGTGCCCGACTTGCTGCGCATCACGATCGACTGCGTCTCCGCGCCACCCGCGGAGTAGCGGACACCGCGGAGCAGCTCGCCGTCGGTGACGCCGGTCGCGCAGAAGAAGATGTTCTCGCCCGTGACGAGATCGGTGGTGGTCAGGACGCGATCGAGATCGTGTCCGGCGTCGATCGCCTTCTGACGCTCGGCGTCGTCCTTCGGTGCCAGGCGACCCTGCAGCGCGCCGCCCAT
>NZ_AJVB01000191.1:0-6772 GCF_000278445.1 Rhodococcus sp. R1101 | reverse complement strand
CTGCTGTCGCTGCGTCAGCGTTTCGGCACCCTGACGGGTGTGGAGCGTCCGGTGCAGGACGGCGACTTCGTCTCCATCGACCTGTCCGCGACGGTCGACGGCAACGAGGTTCCCGAGGCCGCCACCGAGGGACTGTCGCACGAGGTCGGCTCCGGCCAGCTCATCGACGGCCTCGACGAGGCGATCATCGGCCTGTCGGCAGGCGAGTCGAAGGAGTTCACCTCCACGCTGGTCGCCGGCGAGTACGCCGGTAAGGAAGCCGTCGTCACCGTCAAGGTCAACACCGTCAAGCAGCGCGAGCTGCCCGAGGCCGACGACGAGTTCGCGCAGCTCGCGAGCGAGTTCGACACCATCGGCGAGCTCGAGGCCGACCTCCGCGAGCGCGTCGAGCGCGTCAAGCAGGTCGAGCAGGCCGGACAGATCCGCGACAAGGTCCTCGAGGTCCTCCTCGAGACCGTCGAGATCCCGGTCCCCGAGGCGGCCGTCCAGGCCGAGGTCGACAGTGCGCTGCACGACGCGATCCACGAGCTCGGTCACGACGAGACCAAGCTGAACGAGCTGCTCGAGGGCCAGGGGTCGAGCCGTGAGGAGTTCGACAAGGAGGCACGCGAGTCCGCCGAGCGTTCGGTGAAGACCCAGCTGCTCCTCGACGCGATCGCCGAGGCGGAGAACACCACGGTCGAGCAGCAGGAGCTCACCGAGCGCATCTTCTTCCAGGCGCAGCGCTACGGCATCCCGCCGGAGCAGTTCATCCAGCAGATCAGCCAGGCCAACCAGCTCGGTGCCGTCTTCGCGGACGTCCGCCGCGGCAAGGCGCTCGGCACCGTCGTCGATCGCGCCACCGTGACCGACACCACGGGTGCGACCGTCGACACCGGTGAGCTGTTCGGCACGAAGAACGACGACGCCGCGGACGAGAACGCCGAGGCGGAGACCACCGAGGACTCGGCCTCCGAGTAGTCGGACGAGCCGCGGAGATTCGAGATCCGACGGACACGAATTTCCGCTTTGAGCGAAGAGGGGCGGCACCGGGCATCCGGTGCCGCCCCGTTTCGTTAGTGTCAGTGTCAGCAATCCACGATCGACGAGAAGGCAGGTACCCGTGACTCCTCAGAATCCGGCGACATCCATCGGTCCCACGATGACCTCGGCCACCGCTGGGCTGAACCTCAGCGACTCGGTGTACGAACGCCTGCTCCGCGAGCGCATCATCTTCCTGGGCACCCAGGTCGACGACGACATCGCGAACAAGCTGTGCGCGCAGATCCTTCTGCTGTCGGCCGAGGATCCCACCCGCGACATCTCCCTGTACATCAACTCGCCGGGCGGATCGGTCACCGCGGGCATGGCGATCTACGACACGATGAAGTTCGTCGAGTGCGATGTCGCGACCTTCGCGATGGGCCTGGCGGCCTCGATGGGGCAGTTCCTGCTCTCCGCCGGCACCAAGGGCAAGCGCTACGCCCTGCCGCACGCCCGGATCATGATGCACCAGCCGTCCGCGGGCATCGGTGGTACGGCGAGCGATATCGCGATCATGGCGGAGCAGTTCGCGCACACCAAGCGCGAGATGGCCGAGCTCATCGCCGAGCACACGGGCCAGACGGTGGAGCAGATCACCAAGGACTCCGACCGCGACCGCTGGTTCACGGCGCAGCAGGCGCTCGAATACGGCTTCGTCGACCACGTCGTCTCCCGGGCGCAGCAGGCCGGCGGCACCGGCAACTAGGTCCCGGCCCGATCTGCCCTCACCCCACCGAATTCTTGGAGAAGCGATGACCAACATGTTCGATCCGCGCCAGCTCGGCGGCGCCGCTCCTGCCTCGCCCGCGAGCCGCTACATCCTTCCGTCGTTCATCGAGCACTCGAGCTACGGCGTCAAGGAATCCAACCCGTACAACAAGCTGTTCGAAGAACGCATCATCTTCCTCGGCGTCCAGGTCGACGACGCCTCTGCCAACGACGTGATGGCGCAGCTGCTGGTGCTCGAGTCGCTCGACCCGGACCGCGACATCACCATGTACATCAACTCGCCCGGCGGTTCGTTCACGTCGCTCATGGCGATCTACGACACCATGCAGTACGTGCGCGCCGACATCACCACGGTGTGCCTCGGCCAGGCGGCGTCGGCCGCGGCGGTCCTGCTCGCCGCCGGTACCCCGGTAAGCGTCTCGCCCTGCCCAACGCCCGTGTGCTCATCCACCAGCCGGCGACGGGTGGAATCCAGGGACAGGTCTCCGATCTCGAGATCCAGGCCGCGGAGATCGAGCGCATGCGCACCCTCATGGAGAACACGCTCGCGAAGCACACGGGCAAGGAGCCCGAGCAGATCCGCAAGGACACCGACCGCGACAAGATCCTCACCGCCGAGCAGGCCGTCGAATACGGTCTGATCGACCGGGTCCTCGAGTACCGGAAGCTCTCGGCCCAGAAGTAGAACGACGCAGGCGGTTCCGGGAGGCGCACCGCCTTCCGGAACCGCCACCGCCGGGACTGTGATCGCCGACACATGCCGTGCTGTACAAATATCACCGGAAACGCGCAGAACCGGTCGACCTGCGCGCCGACATCCGGGTACGGTCGATCAAAGGGCCCGCTCCCCGGGACCGCCTCGTGTGGTGGTTGCGGGACCGGTTGCACGCACACGAGGAAGTAGGGACCTGACTGATGGCACGTATCGGTGACGGCGGAGATCTGCTCAAGTGCTCCTTCTGCGGAAAGAGCCAGAAGCAGGTCAAGAAGCTCATTGCGGGCCCCGGTGTCTACATCTGCGACGAGTGCATCGATCTCTGCAACGAGATCATCGAAGAGGAACTCGCCGAGACCAGCGAGGTCAAGCTCGACGAGCTGCCCAAGCCCGCCGAGATCCGCGATTTCCTCGACAACTACGTGATCGGCCAGGACTCCGCCAAGCGCACGCTGGCCGTGGCGGTCTACAACCACTACAAGCGCATCCAGGCCGGCGACAAGGCTCGCGACTCCCGTGGTGAGACGGTCGAACTCGCGAAGTCCAACATCCTGCTCCTGGGCCCCACGGGCTGCGGCAAGACCTATCTTGCGCAGACACTCGCGAAGATGCTCAACGTACCCTTCGCGATTGCCGACGCCACCGCACTGACCGAGGCCGGTTACGTCGGTGAGGACGTCGAGAACATCCTCCTCAAGCTCATCCAGGCCGCCGACTACGACGTCAAGCGCGCCGAGACCGGCATCATCTACATCGACGAGGTCGACAAGATCGCCCGTAAGAGCGAGAACCCGTCGATCACCCGCGATGTCTCGGGCGAAGGTGTGCAGCAGGCGCTGCTGAAGATCCTCGAAGGCACCCAGGCCTCCGTCCCGCCGCAGGGCGGCCGCAAGCATCCGCACCAGGAATTCATCCAGATCGACACCACCAACGTCCTGTTCATCGTGGCAGGTGCGTTCGCCGGCCTCGAGAAGATCGTCTCCGACCGCGTCGGCAAGCGAGGCATCGGATTCGGCGCCGAGGTGCGGTCCAAGGCGGAGATCGACACCACCGATCACTTCGCCGACGTCATGCCCGAGGACCTCATCAAGTTCGGCCTGATCCCCGAGTTCATCGGTCGTCTCCCGATCCTCGCGTCGGTGACGAACCTCGACAAGGAATCCCTCGTCCAGATCCTGTCGGAGCCCAAGAACGCTCTGGTCAAGCAGTACGTGCGCTTGTTCGAGATGGACGGCGTCGAACTCGAGTTCTCCCAGGACGGTCTCGAAGCGGTTGCCGATCAGGCAATCCTCCGTGGCACGGGCGCTCGTGGGCTCCGTGCCATCATGGAGGAGGTTCTGCTGCCCGTGATGTACGACATCCCCAGCCGCGACGACGTCGCCAAGGTCGTGGTGACGGCCGAGACCGTCAACGACAATGTTCTCCCGACGATCGTGCCCCGCAAGGCCGATCGGGAGCGTCGCGACAAGAGCGCCTGATCCGTAGAACTCCGAGATTTCCACGAGCGCCCCGGCACGGACAGTGCCGGGGCGCTCGCCGTCGCGGGGCATCGAGTGCGACCTTCACCAGTCCCGCTCACCGGGAGTGGTGAATGTCACTGTGCGTGTGAGATGACACCTTGGCCGCATCTCATGCTCCTGTGTCGGAAGGACTCTCGATGTCGCTGAACCTCGCGGACCTGTTCGAAGCGATCGTCGACGCCGTGCCCGAACGGACGGCGATCGTCTGCGGCGACGAGCGACTCACCTACGGCGAACTCGATGCCCGCGCCAATCGCCTTGCCCACCATCTGGCCGGTGCGGGAGTGGGCGCCGGTGACCACGTCGGTCTGTACATGCGCAACAGCACGGAATTCGTCGAGTCGCTGCTCGCGTGCCTGAAGATCCGTGCGGTCCCGATCAATATCAACTTCCGGTACGTCGACGCGGAACTGGCCTATCTGTTCGACAACGCGGAACTCGTCGCCGTGATAGCCGACGGCGAGTTCGCCGGCACCACCACCGCGGTGCTGCCGCGAACACCCACGGTGCGGCACGTCGTCACCGTCGGATCGGTCGCCGACGTGGAATGGGGCGAGGTCACCGCCGTCGACTTCGACAAGGCGACGTCCGGAGAGTCCGCCGAGCGCGACTTCCCGGCGCGTAGCGGCGACGATCTGTTCATCATCTACACCGGGGGAACGACGGGGCTGCCGAAGGGCGTGATGTGGCGGCACGAGGACTTCTTCCACGCGGCGCTGTCGGGCGGGAATCCGTTCGGCGAGCCTCACGCCGATGCCGCCGCAGTGGCGGCCGCGGCCGCACAGATGCCGGAGATGACCTGGATGCTCACCGCGCCCCTCATCCACGGTGCTGCCGTGTACAGCATGTTCAGTGGCTTCTGTCTCGGGACGGCGCAGGTGCTGGTGCGCGGCTTCGACGCCGTGGAGGTGCTCGGTCTCATCCAACGCGAGCGGGTGATGACGATGACCATCGTCGGCGACGCCATGGCCCGCCCCCTCGCCGACGCGATCTCCGAGCACGGATCCGAGTACGACCTCACCTCGCTGTTCGTGGTGGGCTCCGGTGGTGCGCTGTTCTCTCGCAGCGTTCGCGAACAGTTGTCCTCGTTGCTCCCGAACGTCATGGTGCGCGACAATTTCGGTTCGTCCGAGTCCGGCACGGACGGCGAGCTCGCCATCGGGGGCGACGGGACGATGCGTATCGCCCCGAAACCCACCGTGCGTGTCGTGGACGAACGGATGCGCCCGGTCGAGTCGGGTTCCGGGGAGATCGGCTACATCGCCCGCGCCGGGCACGTGCCACTCGGCTACTGGGGCGATCCCGAGAAGACCGCAGCCACTTTTCCGGTCGTCGACGGCGTGCGCATGTCGGTTCTCGGTGACATGGCCCGGGTCGAGGAGGACGGCACGATCGTCCTGCTGGGCCGCGGATCGATGTGTATCAACACGGGAGGGGAGAAGGTGTTCCCCGAAGAGGTGGAGATGGCCGTGAAGAGTCATCCCGACGTCATGGATGTGCTCGTCGCCGGTGTCGACGACGAGCGTTACGGCCAGAGGGTCGGGGCCGTGATCCAGCCGCGCGAAGGGCACGATGTGCCGTCGCTCGACGAGCTGGCCGAGCACGTCGCCGGACTCATCGCTCGTTACAAGGTTCCGCGGGTGGTCGTCGGCGTGGATCACATCGTGCGTTCTCCTGCCGGCAAGGCCGACTACCGTTGGGCGAAGACGACACTCGAATCGTCCCGTTAGCGGCACACCCCGTCCGGATGATGGTCGAGGGCAATCGACTCGGCGGCGGAATGCGCGGCGCGGACGAACATCTCGGCCACGTCGTCGTTCGGGTCGGATCTCCGGCGTCGAACGGTCGAGAGGTGCATCGCACCGATCATTGCGGCGGGAAGCTGCGGCGGGTGGTCGGTGCGTACCTCGTCGCGGGGCACACCGGCCTGCACGATGCGGAGCAGTTCGCCGTCCGGTCCCTGGGTACGCGCATCGCTGAGTTCCGTTGTTGCCATGTCCTTCTCGAGCTCTCTGTGGGGGGATGGTCGAGACATCGCTTACCGGAACGGATGTCGGAAATCCGGGGACGATCGGGCTCGTTTCGTAGAGAACTGGAGGCATGGATGGCTACGGACAGTGTGGTACCGGAAGGCGCGGAACAGGAGATCAAGACCACCGAGACCGATCTCGATGCGCTGCGCGAGCAGTTGCAGGACTGGCTCGGCGAGCGTGTCGGGGCGACGGAAGCCCCGCGGGTGTACAACGTGACCCGCCCGACCCACTCCGGCATGTCCAGCATCTCCGTCCTGTTCGATCTCGACTGGAGCCGTAGCGGGCAGCAGACGGAACGCCTGGTCGTCCGGCTCGCGCCCGAGGAGACGGCGTTCCCGGTGTTTCCCGGCTACGACCTGCAGCGGCAGTTCGACGTCATGGCCGCGGTGCGCGATCACGGCGCGGTGCCGGTGCCCGCGGTGCGGTGGGTGGAGTCCTCCTCGGGTCCGCTCGGCCGTCCCTTTCTCGTCATGGAACGTGCCGAAGGCGATGTCCCGGTGGACAATCCGCCGTACGTCTTCGGTGGTTGGCTCTACGAGACGAACGACGACGAGCGTGCGGCACTGGAGAAGGCCAGCGTGCGAGTGCTGGCGGCGATCCACGCCGTCGACGATCCGGCCTCCCGGATTCCGTCGCTCGCCGGGACGAACGGACTGTCGGGACTGCGACGGCACTTCGAGAACGAACGCGCCTACTACGAATGGACGCGTCGCGAAGACGGTCTGCGCATCCCGGTGCTGGAGAGGGCATTC
>NZ_AJVB01000190.1:0-6787 GCF_000278445.1 Rhodococcus sp. R1101 | reverse complement strand
ATGTGGTCGAGCGAGGCCAGCATCCGTGCCGCGTGGAACGGCGTGAAGAAGCTTGCCGAGACGGTGGTGACCAGACCGATGTGCTCGGTCGCGCGCGCCATGGCCGCCAGCGCGGTGAGGGGTTCGAGGAACCAGGTGGTGCCCGCCGTGTACTTCGGGTTGACGCTGTGACCGTCCGCGAAGAACACGGCGTCGAGGCGTCCTCGTTCGGCGGTGCGGGCAAGCTCCTCGAAATATGTGATGTCGCCGATGCGTTCGGCGGCGGAGTCGGGATGGCGCCATGCCGCCGAGTGGTGCCCGACGCCGTAGAGGAAGGCGTTGAGGTGGAGGGTGCGTGGTCCGGGCATCAGTTCATCACCAGTCCTCCGTCGACCACCAGGTTCTGCCCGGTGACGGCCCGCGACCAGTCGGATGCGAAGAACAGCACCGCGGCCGCGAAATCCTCGGGGGTGGTGACCTTCCGCAGCGGCGTCGACGACGCGATGAGGTCGAACACCGCCTCCGGCGTCGCCGACGATGCGTCGGTCGTGCGCAGTAGACCACCGGAGACCATGTTGACGCGGATCCCGTCGGGGCCGAGGTCGGCGGCGAAGGTGCGGGTCAGCGACAGCAGCGCGGCCTTGGCGGCGGTGTAGTCGTGGTACGGGACCACCGGATGCTGGAACAGATTGGTGCCGATGTTGACGACGCTGCCGCCGCCGGCTTCCCGCATGCCCGGCAGTGCCGCCTGGATGACGTTGACGGCACCACCGACGACCCCGTCGAACTGGGCACCGAATTCGGCGTATCCGATCTCGTCCGCCTTGGCGCGGGCGTCGCCGTTGAACGAGAAGTCGGGCAGGGCGTTGTTGACGACCGTGGTGACGGGTCGCCCGAAGTGCTCGCGGGCCCGCGCGAACAGCGACTCGACCTCGGCGCGGTCGGTGACATCGGCCTTCAGAGCGACGGCACGCTCGGGTCCGATCTTGTCGGCCAGTTCGTGCGCGCTCTCGCCGCTGCGCCGGTAATCGAGAACGACGGCGGCTCCTTCGTCGGCGAACGCCTGCGCGATGCTGTGGCCGAGGCCGCGACCGGCACCGGTGACGAGGACGATCCGGTTCTGCAGTGACATCTTTCTGTGCCTTCCCTGTGTCGGGAAGGGTGCGTGAGGGCGACAGACCTCAGGCCTGTCGCCGGCTCGGCATCCCTTCGCTCGCATAATCGAGATCAGGTTCGACGGGTTTTCTCTCAGCCGTGTCCGGCACCCCGTGTCGAGTCCTGCGCACAGGTTACACCTCGGGATCTCGACCCCTTCGAGACCGTCGGCGTCGGCATTCATCGGATCGTCACATCACCGACCCGGGAACTTAGCTCAGATCGGCGTTAAAATGAGCCTTTCCTGACCCGACCCGTGAAAGGAGATTCCGACGCACTCGCCGGCCCCCTACAACGCTCCCTACGTCTCCCTTTCGCAGCAGGTCGGAGACGCCCCGCCGCTCGACCGTGCCCCGGTCCTCGGACCCGCGCGCCACGAGGACGTCGTGTGGTTCGAGGACCGCTACGCGATCCCCATCACCACCACCACGCCGGACGAAGCGCAGATCGAGGACGTGCTGTTCCTGCGCCGCGTGCTCGACCGGGCGCGCATCGACTACCTGCTGGTGCGCGACGACAGCGAACGTCCGATCCTGGCGATCGACCGGTCCGATCGCAAGAGGCTGCGTGCCGCTCTCGCCGAGGGATGCTCCGACGAACCCTTCTACTCGAAGGCCGTCGGTTCGAAGCGTCGCTCGACCCTCGTCGCGGACGGACACCTGTCGCCCGGCAAGAAGGATCGGGTGTTCCGGCTGTTCCGCCCGCGGGTCGAGCTGACCAGCGGGCTGCGGTACGGCGCGTCGAACGGCGTGGACATCGAGCTGTGGACCTACACCGACGACGAAGTGATCATGCCTCGGCCGAATGCTCTGACCCGCACGACCGCACGGCGCGACGAGATGCGCCGGACGACCGTCGAACGGTACGGGCAGCTGTGGCCCACGATCGAAGGCATGTTCGACCGCCATCCCGGCGACATCCCGTTCGAGATCGACCTCGTGTTCTCCTGGGTCGACGGGTCGTCGACGTCGTTCCAGGCCGAGCGCGCGAAGCTCATGCAGAACTATGTCGTCGGTGAGGGTGACGACTCGCCGGCGCGCTACCGGCAGATCGACGAACTCAAGTACGCCCTGCGTTCGGTCCACATGTACGCACCCTGGGTGCGGCGGATCTTCGTCGCCACCGACTCGCCGCGACCGGCGTGGCTCACCGACGATCCGCGCGTGACGTTCGTCCGCAGCGAGGAGTTCTTCGCCGACCCGTCGGCGCTGCCCACCTACAACTCGATGGCGGTCGAGTCGCAGCTGCACCACATCCCGGGGCTGTCCGAGCACTTCCTGTACTCGAACGACGACATGTTCTTCGGTCGCCGGGTGAGCCCGAGCCTGTTCTTCTCCGGCGGAGGCGTCGGCAAGTTCATCGAGTGCGACGTGCGGATCGGTCTCGGTCGAAACCATTCGTCGCGCAGCGGTTTCGAGAACTCCGCCCGCATGAACCGGACGCTGCTGCAGGACCGATTCGGGGTCACCATCACCCGGCACCTCGAGCACACGCCGGTCCCGCTTCGCAGGTCGATCATGGCGGAGATGGAACAGGAGTTCGCGGACGAGTTCGCGGCGACGGCGGCTAGCCCGTTCCGGGCTGCCGACAACATCTCGGTGACGAATTCCTTCTACCACTACTACACACTGCTGACCGGCCGTGCGGTACAGCAGACGACGGCGAAGGTGGCGTACGTCGACACCACGGTGAAGACCGGACTGCGACGGCTGGACACGATCCTGGCCCGGCGCAACCTCGACCTGTTCTGCCTGAACGACGGCAGTACGCCGGAAGTCGACCTGGAGTTGCGGACGGCGAAGGTCACGCAGTTCCTCGAGCGGTACTACCCGATTCCGGCGCCCTGGGAAACCGGCTACCCGGGTCGACCGGACATCGACTAGACGCGAACGGTGAGGTCGGGGTTCTCGGGGATCCGAATGCCGGCTTCGGCCAGACGCCGCGCCGCATCCTCGGCCGTGTGGGGCTGCCCGGCGGTGGCGTAGCTTCCGCTGGGCACCACCGAGTGCACGATCGTGTCGGGATAGACGTGCACGAGGTTGAAGCCCTGCGCGCCGTCGTGCCCGCGCTGCGACCCGACCGGAACGTTCAGATCCTGCGTGTAACAGGTCGACGAAGCAACCGACACCGGGATGCCCGCGAACGTCGCCGAGGTCGAGTAGTGCAAGTGTCCACCGAGGATGGCACGCACATCGGTGCCGCGCAGCACCTCGGCAAGACCGGCCTGGTCGCGGAGTTCGACGAGCACGGCCATGTCGAAGACGCTGGGTACCGGCGGATGATGCAGTGCGAGAACGGTACCGAACGGGGCGGGTGTCGAGAGCTCGTCGGCCAGCCAGGCGAGCTGCTCGGCAGAGACCTCGCCGTGGTGATGGCCCGGAACCGAAGTGTCGAGCGTGATGATCCGCAGTCCGCCGACTCTGTGGACTTCGTCGACGGGCGCGCCGGCGGGCGCTTCGTCGAGGAGCTCTTCTCGGAAAACGGCCCGGTCGTCGTGGTTACCCATGGCCCAGACGATGTCGGCACCGAGCGCCGCCGCGAGCGGCTCGACGAGCCTGCGGAGCTTGCGGTAGGCGTCGGGTTGACCACGATCGGCGAGGTCGCCGGTGAACACCAGGGCGTCGGGACGGACCTGTGACGCACGGATGTCCTCGAGGATCAGCCCGAGGCGGGTGTCGGCGTCGACGGTGCCGTAGAGGAGTTCGTCTCCACCGACGAGGTGCGTATCGGTGAGATGAAGGAGGGTGTGCGAAGGTCTGGGATATTCGGCTGTTCGCTCAGGGGCTGGAGAACTGCCCATGATCTCTCACTTCCATTCGCCCGTTTCGGGCACTCGATCGCCATCAACGGTAGCGATTGTGTTTCTACGACTCCATGGCTTCTGGATCACATCGAGACCCAGACCCCGCGGCGAACAGCGTGTTATTGCCTGGTGACCTGCGGAAACGGAAAGATGCTTCAGTCCTGGTGATCTAGCTCACAACAGAGGGTCGTTCATGGACCGGTCGTTGACGCGGTGAACCGGGGCTCGCCCCGCGTGTTACGGCAGCGAACCCCGGTTCGGCGCGCGAACCGGGTCGACGGACGTTCGGCGTCCGACACACGACTGCCGTTCCCTCTCGACGTCCCCACCGGGAGTGCCATGGATTCACCACTACCCATCCCGGTGAGGGGCGTCATGATCCCAAAACATGCAGCCGCCTCCCGCGGTGGAGCAGTGCACTCTTCTCGGGGACATCGTCTTCGAGGAAGCGAGAAACGCGCCGAACCGGGGTTCGCCGCCGCTGTAGCACGCGCGGACCCCGGTTCGGCGCGTCAACGGCCTCCCAACAGAGTTTGTCCCCAACCCCGCGATCGATCCACAGGTGCCCCGGATCGGGAGATCGCCGCGGGTTCGGTGGGTGGCGTACCGCGCAGGATCGTCGTTGTGACTGATCCGAACATCCTCACCAACGCCTCGCTCGCCGTCGCGGGTCTCTCGGACACCGAGATCCGCACTGCCGTTCGCACCGGCTCACTCGTACGGGTCGGACGCGGCTGCTATCTGCACCGCTGCGACCTCGACGCACTCGGGCCGGTCGGCGTCCACCGAGTCCGTGCCCGACATATCGGAGCGACGCTCGGTCCCGACGAGGCGCTCAGCCACGCGTCGGCCGCGGCCCTGCACGGACTCGAGCTATGGGACATCCCACTCGATCTCGTCCACATCTCCCGACCTGCCACGCGGCGCGGCCGCGTCACCTCGCAGATCCATGTGCATCCGACCGAACTCGGCGACGACGTGGTGGTCGTCGACGGAGTAGCCGTCACGTCGGCCGCACGGACCGTCGTCGACCTCGCACGCACGCTCCCGAAGGAGCAGGCCGTGATCGCCGGCGATTCCGCCCTTCGTCTGTACCCCGTTATGCGTGAACAGGTTTCGCGCGCGCTGGTCGATGCCCGGACTCGCCACGGCCTGGCACGTGCCCGCACGGTGGTGCCGTTCCTGGACGGTCGCAGCGAGAGTGCAGGAGAGTCGCTGTCGCGTCTACGTATTGCCGAAGCGGGACTCCCGCGACCGATCCTCCAGTACGAGATCGTGGGTGGAAACGGGCGACGCTATCGCGTCGACTTCTTCTGGGAGAACGGCGTCGTCGGCGAGTTCGACGGGCGGATCAAGTATTCCGATCCGCGCGATGTGTTCGACGAGAAGCTCCGGCAGGACGCGATCCGCGACGCGGGCTACGAAGTGGTGCGCTGGACGTGGGCGGAGTTGGAACGGTTCGACGTCGTGACGGAGAGACTCCGGCAGGCTGCGCGTCGCGCCGCGAAGCTGACGCGGTGAACAGGGGCGCGCCCGGCGTGTTGCGGTAGCGAACCCCGGTTCGGCGCGCAAGCAATCACTGCGCCGTGCGGGGCTGAGGAAGGAACGTGCTAACGTCCCGCCGGCAGAAACGGATCGGGGGGTCACGTGCGTAGGTGGACGACAGTCGTCACGAAGTCGGTGACGGCAGTTGCAATAACAGTGATTCTTGTTGCGGGATGCAGCCATTCTCCAGGGCCGGCATCGATCGCGGCCGAAGGCGTGTTTCCCACCAACGACACACCGAAAGCGGTCGACCCGGAAGTGCATGCACAAATCACATTCGATCCATGTGCGGACATTCCGGAGGAGGCCTTCCGTGCGGAACGTGTCGACCTCTCCACCGGGCAGAAGTCCGAGCACACCTCCGGTGGTTACACGTCGATCCTGTGCACCTTCGACAGCATTCCCCCGGACAGTAACGATACGGGTTGGTTCGACCTGTACCTGCTGGCGTCGAACAGGACGCTCGACGAAGCCTACAAGCGGGACCCCGAGAACACCACCGAGACAACAGTCAGCGGTCGTCCCGCCCTCGTCAAGTTCGACCCGAACGTAACAAACAGCTGCGAGATATCGATGAGCACCCGATTCGGCCTGATCAGCATCAAGCACCACAACCTCACACGCGAGATGCAGCCGATGACGGACGACGCACGATGCAGCCGGACCAGAAGCTTCGTCGAGCGGATCGAGGATTCGGTGGACCGAGAAGTCGACGCAGGACGAATCATGATGGAGGTCGCCACGACCGTACGTACGCCTCGCGTCGTCGACGATTCGGAACGACCTGACATCACTTTCGATCCGTGCCTGGATGTTCCGATGGAGATACTTCTCGAAAGAGGTTTCGACGACCGTAGCAAGGATCTCACCGATCTTCCCTTCGGCACGTACACATTCATCAGCTGCTCATGGAAGAGCTTCGCCCAGACGACCGACCACAAGGATTCCTACGCGATCACTTTCCTCGCCGGCAATGTCTCCTACGAGGAATATCTCGAGCGCGACCGCGATATCTCCACCGAGATCACGATCAATAGCAGGAGAGCGCTCCTCCAGCATGACCGCAACGATTGCGCGATCATCCTGGACACGAAATTCGGCGTTCTCGTCAGCTCATGGCTGCACTTCCCCTACGACAACGAACCGATTCCTTCCGAGAAACAGTGCGCTCCCCTGTTCTCCCTCGTTCAGGACATCGAAACACTCGTCGATCTCTGACGCGGTGAACCGGGGTTCGCCCCGCGTGTTGCGGTAGCGAACCCCGGTTCGACGCGCGAGCTACACCGCGACCGGTTGCTTCGCAGG
>NZ_AJVB01000189.1:0-6986 GCF_000278445.1 Rhodococcus sp. R1101 | reverse complement strand
GAACACGAGCAGGACGGGCACATCGTCGGGCAGACCGAAGTGCCGCCGTGCCTCCCCGCGCAGACCGGCGCGGTCGAGACCGGTGATGGACGAGCGGACCGGGATCCCCACGATCTGCGCGTCACCGCGCCGGACGATTCCCGAGTTCGGGACGGCGGCGAGCACGCGTTCCGCCCTCAGGGCTCCGATCCTGTTGGCGATACCCGCGCTCGCATTGGCCTCGTGGACGATCACGGGGATGCGACGGTGTCGACGCAGCGGACCGGCCTCGGCCGCGAGGTAGGCGGGCAACGCCACATATCCACCGAAACCGACGACGACATCCGCGTCGACCTCGTCGAGGATCTGCCGGGTGCGGCGCACCGACGCGACGACCCGGGCCGGCAGCTTCAGCAGGTCCACCGTCGGCTTGCGGGGCAGCGGCACGGGCGGGACGAGTTCGAGTGGGTAGCCGCGTCGCGGCACCAGGGTCGTCTCGAGTCCGCGCTCGGTGCCGAGCGCCGTGATCCGCGCATCGGGCACGAGTGCGCGGACGGCATCGGCCACCGCGAGCGCCGGTTCGATATGCCCGGCCGTACCACCTCCGGCCACCACCACCGACAGTGCCGGCCTCTCCCCACTCACCTACGGTTCCCTCGCTCTCCGCTTCGTCCGTTCGATCCGCGTGTCGTGCGGTTCGTCTGCTGCCGGCTGCGGGCCGGTTCCCGCGCGGGTTGCGCGCGCCGGGCCCGGCCGGTTCCGTCCGTCGGTTGCGCGCGGCCCGCGGACGCCCGCCGGTCCTGCGCCGCTCCACGTTGCCGTTCGTTCGGCGCCTGAGGCTGCCGCGTGCGCGACCCTCTACCCCCCGACGCTGCGGGAGCGGCCCGCTCGGGCGCCGCGACCCGCGATCGCGGCTGCCGCGAGGCGGCCGTACGCGCCGGTCTGCGACCGGGCCGGTACGCCTCCGGCTTGCGCAGACGCAGCAATCGCGCGAACCGGCCGTCCTGCCCTGCGTGCAGTGCGGCGATCGCCTCGGTTTCGTGCCTGGCCGCGTTCGCGATCAGCCCGAACATCAGCAAGGTGGTGGCCGTCGACGTGCCACCGGCCGACACGAGCGGCAACTGCAGACCGGTCACGGGTAGAAGCCCCACGACGTAACCGATGTTGATGAACGCCTGACCGATGATCCACGTCGTCGCCGTCGCGGTGAACAGACGCAGGAAGGGGTCGGCCGAGCGCATCGCGATGCGCAGTCCGACATAGGCGAACAGTCCGAACAGGCCGATGACGGCCACCCCGCCGAGGAAGCCGAGTTCCTCGCCGATGATCGCGAAGATGAAGTCGTTGTGGGCGTTGGGAAGATAGCTCCACTTCGCGCGGCTCTGGCCGAGCCCGCGACCCCACAGGCCGCCGTCCGCGAGGGAGAACTTCGCCTGTCGCGCCTGGTAACCGGCGCCCTGCGGATCGTCGCCGGGATTGAAGAAGGCCCGCACGCGCTGCGAGCGGTAACCGGCCGTCAGGGCCAGGATCACCGCGAGCGTACCGGCGGTGCCGACGATGCCGAGGAACACCTTGAGGGGTAGGCCCGCGAACCACAGCAGGGCCAGCACGATGATCACGATAGAGACGGTGGTGCCGAGGTCGGGCTGCAGCACGATCAGGCCGGTCACGAGCAGGGCCGCCGGGACGAGCGGGACGAGCATCTCGCGGAGGGTGGAGTTCTCGCCGCGGCGCGAGGCCAGCAGGTGCGCACCCCACACCGCGAGGGTGATCTTGGCGATCTCGGCCGGCTGCAGCGAGATGCCGGCGATGACGAACCAGCCCCGGGTGCCCTGGGAGAGGGTGCCGATGCCGGGGATGAGCACGAGCACCAGCAGCACGACCGAGAACGCGAACGCGGGGAAGGCGAACCGTCTCATCAGACGCACCGGGATCTGCAGCGCGATGTAGAAGATCACCATGCCGAGGGCGGCGAAGATCAACTGCGAGGTGAACAACCCGTAGGCCGACCCTGCCGCGGCCACCGCACCCACGCTCGACGACGACAGGACCATGACGAGTCCGAGCACGGTGAGCAACACGGCGATCGTCACCACGAGGTGGAAGGATGCGAGCGGCCGCGCCAACCAGGCTCCGAACCGGCCGCGGGCTCCCACCACCGGATCGTCGGAGCTCGCCCCCGACCGAGTCGCGCCTGCCCGAGAGGTCACCTGTGCGTCCCGCCCCCGCGGAGTTCCTCGACCGCGGACGCGAAGCTCCGGCCGCGTTCCGCGTAATCGGCGAACATGTCGAGCGACGCCGCAGCCGGGGCGAGCAGCACCGTCTCTCCCGCCGAGGCGAGAGCGGCCGCTTCCCGGACCGCCACGCGCATCGCGGTGGGACCGTCGGCGCCCGGCGCCGCGATCCTCGTCACCGGAGGCGTGTCGGTCTCGCTAGTCGAATCGGTCATCGCTTCATCGTCGCTCGTGTCCACCACGACGACCGGGACCTGCGGGGCGTGTCGCGTCAGCGCCTCGGCGATGTCGCCGGCATCGCGGCCGAGCAGCACGGCTCCGGACAGCCGCGGCGCCACCTCGGCGACCAGGTCGTCCACGCGGGCACCCTTGAGCAGACCACCGGCGATCCACACCACGCGGTCGCGCGCGAGGAGCGAACTGCGGGCCGCATGCGGGTTGGTCGCCTTCGAATCGTCGATGTAGTCGACACCGTCGACCTGCCCGACCGGCGCGGCGCGGTGCGGCCCCACGCGGTGCCGTCGCAGACCGTCGTGTACCGCCGATTCGGGCACGTCGATCGCCCGTGCGAGGGCGGCGGCCGCGAGGGCATCGGACAGTCCGGCAGGGCCGGGGGGCGTCACGTCGTCGACTCGGGCCAGCACGGCGGAATCCGCGAACGCCCGGTCGACCAGCAGTTCTCCGCTGATGCCGAGTTCGCCCTCCTGGGGGTACCCCAGCGTGAAACCCACGGTGACCACAGCCCGGGAACGATCCAGGAGACCGCCGGCGATCGGATCGTCGAGGCCGAGGACCCCGACGGCGCCGGTGAGCGCCCCGAGTTTGGCCTCGATGTAGTTCTCGATCCCGCCGTGCCAGTCGAGATGGTCCTCGGCGATGTTGAGCACGACACCGGCGTCGGGTCGCACCGACGGCGCCCAGTGCAGCTGGAAGGACGACAACTCCACGGCGAGGACGTCGGCGCGCGGGTCGTCGCGGCGCAGGGCGTCGAGCACCGGGAGACCGATGTTGCCGCACGCGACACTGCTGCGACCTGCGGCCTCGAGAATCGCGTGCACCATCATGGTCGTGGTGGTCTTGCCGTTCGTCCCGGTGACCACCAGCCACCGCCGGGCCGGCCCGTAGATCTCGGCGCGGTCGATGCGCCAGGACAGTTCGATGTCGCCCCAGATGGGCACCGCGGCGCCGGCCGCCCGCGACAGCAACGGCGCGTGGGGCGGGAATCCGGGACTCGTGACGACCAGGGCGAATTCGCGCAGCGCAGCGGAGTCGTCGACGAGCGTGTCGAGGTCGACCGTCCGCGCGCCGAGGGCCGCGCACTCGGCCAGTGCCCGCTCGTTGCGGTCCGTGACGGTGACGTGGGCACCGAGGTCGGTGAGCGGTTCGATCGTCGCGCGGCCGGACACTCCTGCGCCGGCGACGAGCACCGACTGCCCTCTGAGCCGTTCGAGTTCGTCGGTCATGTCAGTCCCCGATCGCCGCGAGGTACTCGCTGTAGAACAGTGCGAGGCCGATGGCCGAGGCGATGGCGGCGAGCAGCCAGAACCGGATGATCACCGTCGTCTCGGCCCATCCGCCGAGTTCGAAGTGGTGGTGGAAGGGCGCCATCCTGAACACCCGCCTGCGGCTGGATCGGAAGACCGCGACCTGGATGACCACCGACGCGGCCTCCGTGACGAAGAGCGCTCCGATGACCACCATGAGCAACTCGGTGCGGGTGGTGATGGACAGGCCGGCGAGCATGCCGCCGAGGGCGAGCGATCCGGTGTCGCCCATGAAGATCTTGGCGGGCGCGGCGTTCCACCACAGGAAGCCGATGCAGGCAGCGGCGCCGGCGGCGCACAGCAATGCGAGGTCGAGCGGGTCGCGGACGTCGTAGCAGCCGGCGGTCGGCTCCACTGCGCACGCGTTGCGGTACTGCCAGAAGGTGATGATGACGTAGGCGCCGAGCACCAGCGCCATGGAGCCGGCGGCGAGGCCGTCGAGGCCGTCGGTGAGGTTCACGGCGTTCGACCACGCGCTGACCAGGAGGTACACGAACAGGATGAAGACGATCGAACCCATCGAGACCGTGGCGATGTCGCGCACATAGGACAGATCGGTGCTGGCCGGGGTGAGGCCGTCCGCGTTGCGGAACTGCAGGGCGAGGATGCCGAAGGCCACCGCGACGACGAGCTGGCCCACCAGCTTGGCGGTCTTGTTCAGGCCCAGGTTGCGCTGCTTGCGGATCTTGATGAAGTCGTCGAGGAATCCGACGCCGCCGAGCGCCGTGGTCAGGCCGAGCACGAGCAGACCCGAGGCGGTAGGACCTTCGGCGTCGTATCCCATCCCGATGAGATGCGATCCCCAGTAGCCGGCCCACAGGCCGGCGAGGATGGCGACGCCTCCCATGGTCGGGGTGCCGCGCTTGGACTGGTGGCTCTGCGGGCCCTCGACCCGGATCTCCTGCCCGAAGCCCTGCCGGGAGAACATCTTGATCAGGACGGGGGTGAGCAGGATCGAGACTGCGAGCGCGATGCCCGCCGCGAACAGGATCTGTCTCACCGGGCGTCCTCCGTCCCCACAGCAGCGTCGTCGTTTCCGGTACCGGCCGGATCGTCCGCGAGGACGGCCTCGGCGACGGTCCACAGACCCACGGACTGCGATGCCTTCACCAGCACGATGTCGCCCGGCTGCAGTTCGTCGCGCAGCAACGCGATCGCGGCGTCGGCATCGGGTACGTGGCTCGCTTCCTCACCCCACGATCCTTCCATCACTGCCCCCTGGAACAGACCCCGGACCGGTCGCGTGGCCCCGACGGCGACGATTCGGGTGACGTCGAGGCGGACCGCGAGCCGTCCGATGGCGTCGTGGGCGACGACGGCGTCCTCACCGAGTTCGGCCATCTCCCCCAGCACCGCGAAGGTGCGTCGGCGATCGGGGCCCGACCGCGCCATCGTGACCAGGGCCTTCACCGCTGCTCGCATCGAGTCGGGGTTGGCGTTGTAGGCATCGTCGATGACGGTCACACCATCGGATCGGGTCTGCACGGCCATGCGATGGGCCGAGACGGGACCCGCCGTGGCGAGCGCCTCGGCGGCCTGCCGGACCGTTCCACCGCATTCCACGGCGACGGCGATCGCCGACAGGGCGTTGCCGACCTGATGTTCGCCGTGGACGGCCAGGCGCACGGGCACGCGCTGTTCCTGCCCGTCGACGCCGGGGACGACGGCGGTGAACGAGGCGCGCGCCTGATCGTCGAGGTGGATGTCCTCGGCGCGGTAGGCAGCGCCGGAACCGGTCCCGACGGTCACGACGCGACCGGTGGTGCGGGTCGCCATCTTCGACACGAGGGTGTCGTCGGCGTTGAGGATCGCGACTCCCCCGTCGGCGGCGCTGGGCAGGGCCTCGACGAGTTCGCCCTTGGTCTCGGCGATGACCTCCTGGGAGCCGAACTCACCGAGGTGGGCGGTGCCGACGTTGAGCACGACACCGATCCGCGGCGGGGCGATGCGGGCCAGGGCCGCGATGTGCCCGGGGCCGCGTGCCGACTTCTCGAGGACGAGGAAGCGAGTGGATGCGGTGGCGCGCAGGGCGGTCCACGGGTGGCCGAGTTCGTTGTTGAACGACCCGGGCGGGGCGACGACCTCACCGAGCGGTGCGAGCACGGCGGCGATCATGTCCTTCGTGGACGTCTTGCCCGCCGAACCGGTGACACCGACGACGGTGAGGCCGGCGTCGGTGAGCGTGTCCACCACGGTGCGGGCGAGCTTCGCGAGGCCGGCGAGCACGGCCGCGCCGGATCCGTCGCTGTCGTGTTCGAGCGCGAGGGCGTTGGTCTCGGTCGGCGGAATCGGCGGCACGACGATCGCGGGCACACCCACCGGCCGTGCGGCCAGGACCGCCACCGCACCGGCGGCGACGGCGGCCGCAGCGTGATCGTGCCCGTCCGAGCGCGCACCGGGCAACGCCAGGAACAGGCCGCCGGGACCGATCCGTCGCGAGTCGAACTCGACGGAACCGGTCACCTCGGCGGAAGGATCGTCGACGTCGTGCAGGGTGCCCCCGACGACCTCCGCGATCCGAGCCAGTGTCATCGGGATCATGCCTTGCCTCCGTGATGCGAACCGCCCGCAGCCGGCGGATGGTGACCGTCGGGTCCTGCGGTCCGGTACTTGTCGAGAGCTGCGCCGAGGACCTCGCGGTCGTCGAAGGGATACTTCACTCCCTCGATCTCCTGCCCCGTCTCGTGGCCCTTGCCGGCGACGAGGACGACGTCGCCCGGACGGGCCCACGCGACCGCGGCGTCGATCGCCGCGGCGCGGTCGCCGATCTCGAGGATCTCACCGCGTTCGGCGGCCGGCACGGAGTGCGCACCGTCGAGGACGGCAGCGCGGATGGCGGCGGGGTTCTCGGTTCGTGGGTTGTCGTCGGTCACGACGACCAGATCGGCGGCCCGCGCCGCAACCTCGCCCATGATCGGCCGCTTCGTCCGGTCGCGGTCGCCGCCCGCACCGACGACGACGGCGATGCGTCCCTCGGTCGCGGCGCGCAGGGTGCCGATGACCGCGTCGAGGGCGGCAGGCTTGTGGGCGTAGTCGACGACGGCGAGGAAGTCCTGTCCGCGTTCGACCCGTTCGACCCGGCCGGGCACCGCGACGTCGGCGATACCGCGGATCGCGGCGTCGATGTCGGCACCCACCTCGGCGCAGAGCGCCACGGCGAGGGCGGCGTTGGTGACGTTGTAGCGGCCCGGCAGGCCGACGGTGGCGCGGCGGGCGATCCCGTCCGGAC
>NZ_AJVB01000188.1:0-7029 GCF_000278445.1 Rhodococcus sp. R1101 | reverse complement strand
ATGTTCGCGCCGACGTACCAGGAGTTCGCGGAATTCAGCAACGACGCCTCGGCCCGGCTGCGGCATTCCTCCACCCAGTCGGCAACGGCCTCCGGGGTGCCCTCGATGCCGGCCGCGCCGCGAGCGTCGAGACAGGCGATGACGTCGGCGACCCAGTCGACGTGAAGTTCGGAGTGCAGCACCATGTTCGCAAGGACAGACGGGCTGCCGGGGCCGGTGAGGTTGAAGAAGTTGGGGAAGCCGTCGATGCCGAGCCCGAGATAGGTCTGTGGTCCGGCGGCCCACTTGTCCTTCAGGCTACGTCCACCGCGCCCCACGATCTCGAGCTTGTCGAGTGATCCGGTCATGGCGTCGAAACCGGTGGCGAGGACGATCGCGTCGAGGTCGTAGTGGGCCCCGGTGGTGATGATGCCGGTCTCGTCCATCCCTACGATCGGGGTGCTGCGCAGGTCGACGAGTTCGACGTTGTCGCGGTTGTACGTCTCGTAGTACCCGCTGTCGGTGACGATGCGTTTGGCCCCGATGGCGTGGTCCTTGGGGATCAGCAGTTCGGCGACCGCGGGATCGTCGACGACCGCGCGGATCTTCTCCTCCCAGAACGCGCGGGCGGTGTCGTTGGCGGCCCGGTCGGTGAGCTGATCCGGGAAGGCTTTCGAGAAGAGGACTCCACCGAGTTTCCAGCGTTCCTCGTAGACGGCGCGTCGCTCCTCCTCGGAGACCTCGAGCGCCGACTTCGGATGTGGTTGATGTGGGGAACCGCCGCCCGACTGCCAGGACAACCGGCGCCGCTCGGCATAATCGGCCTTCTGCTCGGCGCGGGTGGCATCGTCGAGCGGGACGTTGCCGGCGGGGATGCTGTAGTTGGCGGAGCGCTGGAAGACGAACAGTTTCTCGGCCTGCTCGGCGATGATCGGGACGGATTGGATGCCCGACGATCCGGTGCCGAGCACGCCGACCCGCTTGCCGGTGAAATCGACCCCTTCGTGGGGCCAGTGGGCCGTATGGAAGACGTCACCGGCGAAGCGGTCGAGACCGTCGAAGGCAGGAATGTTCGCGTTCGAGAGCGGTCCGGCCGCGACGACGAAGAACCGCGCCGAGACCACGTCGCCACCGTCGGTGCGTACGGTCCACCGCAGGGTGTCCTCGTCGAGAACCGCCGAGGTGACCCGGGTGTCGAACCGGATGTCGCGGCGCAACTCGAATCGGTCGGCGACGTGCTCGAGATAGGCCAGGATCTCGGGCTGGGTGGCGTATTTCTCGCTCCAGTTCCATTCCTGCTCGAGGTCGGGGGAGAACGAGTACGAGTAGTCGACGGATTCGACGTCGCAACGTGCTCCGGGATAGCGGTTCCAGTACCAGACACCACCGACCCCGGACCCGGCTTCGAACGCGCGGACCGTCAGGCCGCGGCTGGGGAAACGATGGATTGCGTACAAACCGGCGATGCCGGCACCGACTACGACGACGTCGAAGTCGGTGATGATCTCGGGTTCCGAATATCGTCCGTTCACTGGGGGAAGCCTTTCCACGAGCGCGAGCCGTCCGGTCCGGACAGGACCGGACCTGGGAGTTCATGAAGTGAATTCACGCTATGACCGAGAGAAGCGGCACGGCACCGGCATATCCCGCCCAGCGGGTCGTTTCGGACGCGGTGGAAGACGAGTCGACAGGATCGAGCGCAGGAGTGATGCTCGTCACCTCCGGAACAAATTCCCACGACCTGCCGTTGGATGGGTCAGACAACTTGAGTGCAACAGGCTCAACTTCACTTGACGACAAGAGTTGCTCCGGTGCAGGCTTGAGTCGACCGCGCTCACCTGAGTCGAACAGGCTCAGGTCGGCATGGAACGTTTTCGCGGTGCACACGCGCCGCGGCAGGAACATTGGAGGAAAATTATGGCTCGTGCGGTCGGCATCGACCTCGGAACCACCAACTCGGTCGTTTCCGTTCTGGAAGGCGGCGAGCCCGTGGTGGTCGCCAACGCAGAGGGGTCCCGTACCACCCCGTCCGTCGTCGCATTCGCGAAGAACGGTGAGGTTCTGGTGGGGCAGCCCGCCAAGAACCAGGCGGTCACCAACGTCGACCGCACCATCCGTTCGGTCAAGCGCCACATCGGCTCCGACTGGACCGTGGCCATCGACGACAAGAAGTACACGCCGCAGGAGATCAGCGCCCGCACGCTGATGAAGCTCAAGCGCGACGCCGAAGCGTACCTCGGTGAAGACATCACCGACGCGGTCATAACCGTCCCGGCGTACTTCAACGACGCCCAGCGTCAGGCGACGAAGGAAGCCGGCACCATCGCCGGCCTCAACGTCCTGCGCATCGTCAACGAGCCCACCGCTGCCGCGCTCGCCTACGGCCTCGACAAGGGTGAGAAGGAACAGACCATCCTGGTCTTCGACCTCGGTGGCGGCACCTTCGACGTGTCCCTCCTCGAGATCGGCGACGGCGTCGTCGAGGTCCGCGCGACCTCCGGCGACAACCATCTCGGCGGCGACGACTGGGACGAGCGCATCGTCAACTGGCTCGTCGACAAGTTCAAGGCGCAGCACGGCGTCGACCTGACCAAGGACAAGATGGCCCTGCAGCGTCTGCGTGAGGCCGCGGAGAAGGCGAAGATCGAGCTGTCGTCCTCGCAGTCGACCTCGATCAACCTGCCGTACATCACCGTGGACGCCGACAAGAACCCGCTCTTCCTCGACGAGCAGCTGTCCCGCTCGGAGTTCCAGAAGATCACCGGCGACCTCCTCGAGCGCACCCGCGCTCCGTTCCAGCAGGTCGTCAAGGATGCCGGCATCTCCGTCGGCGATATCGACCACGTCGTCCTCGTGGGCGGCTCGACCCGTATGCCCGCTGTCACCGATCTGGTGCGCGAGCTCACCGGTGGCCGCGAGCCCAACAAGGGTGTGAACCCCGACGAGGTCGTCGCCGTGGGTGCTGCTCTGCAGGCCGGCGTCCTCAAGGGCGAGGTCAAGGACGTGCTCCTGCTCGACGTCACCCCGCTGTCGCTCGGTATCGAGACCAAGGGCGGCGTGATGACCAAGCTCATCGAGCGCAACACCACGATCCCCACCAAGCGGTCGGAGACCTTCACCACGGCCGACGACAACCAGCCGTCCGTGCAGATCCAGGTCTTCCAGGGTGAGCGTGAGATCGCCGCGCACAACAAGCTGCTCGGCTCCTTCGAGCTCGGCGGCATCGCACCGGCTCCGCGCGGTGTCCCGCAGATCGAGGTGACCTTCGACATCGACGCCAACGGCATCGTCCACGTCACCGCCCGCGACAAGGGCACCGGCAAGGAGAACACGATCAAGATCCAGGAAGGCTCCGGCCTGTCCCAGGAGGAGATCGACCGGATGGTCAAGGATGCGGAGGCCCACGCCGAGGAGGACCGCAAGCGTCGCGAGGAGGCCGAGGTCCGCAACCAGGCCGAGTCGCTCGTGCACCAGACCGAGAAGTTCATCAAGGAGAACGAGGACAAGGTGCCGGCCGACGTCAAGGAGAAGGTCGAGGCTGCCGTCAAGGAGGCCAACGACGCTCTCTCCGGCTCGGACATCAACGCGGTCAAGGCCGCCGTCGAGAAGCTCGCGACCGAGTCGCAGGCACTCGGCCAGGCCATCTACGAGGCGCAGGGCGCCGACGGTGCCGCTGCCGGTGACGGCGCGGCCGCAGGTGCCGACGACGTCGTCGACGCCGAGGTCGTCGACGAGCCCAACGATTCGGAGAAGAAGTGAGTGCCGACAAGCCCGAGCAGGAACCGGTGACCGTCACCGACAAGCGACGGATCGACCCCGAGACCTTCGAGGTGCGCGACCCGGCCGACGAGCCGCGCGCCGAGGAGGGTGAGGTGATCGAGTCGGTTCCTGCGGAGGGTGAGGCCGAGAAGGCCGGACAGACCGAGGGGCAGTCGCAGGAGGCGAAGGAACTCGCCGAACGCACCGCCGACCTGCAGCGGGTGAGCGCGGAGTTCGCGAACTACCGTCGCCGCGCCGAAGCGCAGCGCGCGGCGTCCGCGGAGGAGGCCAAGGCATCCGTCGCGGCGAAGTTCCTCGACGTCCTCGACGACCTCGACCGTGCCCGCGCGCACGGCGACCTCGAGTCGGGTCCGTTGAAAGCATTGTCGGACAAGCTCACCGGCGTGTTCGACTCCCTCGGACTGGCTGCATTCGGTGTCGAGGGCGATGCCTTCGATCCCGAACTGCACGAGGCCGTCCAGATGGAAGGCGACGGCAACCATCCGGTGCTCGGCGCGGTGCTCCGCAAGGGCTACCGCTTCGGCGACCGCATTCTGCGGCACGCGATGGTGACGGTGACCGACGGCGATCCGGTGGATACGCCGTCGGGTGAGTCCGGCACAGAGTAAGAACAAGAAAACGCGAGAGGAGGAGACGCCCGGTGAGCCAGCGGGAGTGGATCGAGAAGGACTTCTACAAGGACCTGGGCGTCTCCCCCGACGCGACGCAGGACGAGATCAAGAAGGCCTACCGGAAACTGGCACGGGATCTGCATCCCGACGCCAACCACGGTGACGCGCAGGCCGAAGAGCGCTTCAAGGCCGTCAGCGAGGCCAACGCCGTCCTGTCGGATCCCGCCAAGCGCAAGGAATACGACGAGACCCGGCGCATGTTCGCCTCCGGCGGTTTCCCCGGCGGCGGTGGCTTCCGTGCCGGCACCGGCGGATTCTCCGGTGGCACCGGGGCGACCTTCGACATCGGCGACCTGTTCGGCGGTGGTGGTAGCGGCGGCGACGGCGGGCTCGGCGACCTGTTCGGCGGGCTGTTCAACCGCGCCGGTGGCGGCACCACGCCCACCGCCGGCCGTTCGCGTCCGCGCCGCGGGTCCGATGTCGAGACCGAGACCACGCTCGACTTCCGCGACGCCGTTCAGGGCGTCACGATTCCCCTGCGGATGACCAGCCCGGCGCCGTGCACCACCTGCCACGGCAGCGGTGCCCAGCCGGGAACGAGTCCGCGGGTGTGCCCGAACTGCAACGGAAGCGGTGTGATCTCCCGCAACCAGGGTGCGTTCGGTTTCTCCGAGCCCTGTGACGACTGCCGGGGCAGCGGATCGATCATCGACAATCCCTGCACCGACTGCCGCGGCACCGGTGTCCAGAACCGCACCCGCACCATCACCGTGCGTGTGCCCGCCGGTATCAAGGACGGCTCCCGTATCCGTCTCGCAGGCCAGGGTGAGGCCGGTCTGCGCGGCGCCCCGTCGGGCGACCTGTTCGTGACGGTGCACGTGCGACCCGACCGCGTGTTCGGCCGTGAGGGCGACGATCTCACCCTCGTGCTCCCCGTCAGCTACGGCGAACTCGTCCTGGGCGCGACCGTGTCGGTGCCGACGCTCGACGGCCGGGTCGGACTGAAGATTCCCGCGGGAACGGCCGACGGCCGGGTGCTGCGAGTGCGTGGCCGCGGTGTTCCCAAGCGCAGTGGCGGCGCCGGAGATCTGCTCGTGACCGTGAAGGTCGCGATCCCGCAGAATCTCGACGAGAAGGCGACGGAAGCACTTCACAACTATCTTCGTGCAGAAGAGGCAGGCGGTTTCGATCCTCGAGAGGGATGGGCAGGTGCGTGATGAGCGAGACGAGAATGCCGCGGGATCTGTCACCGGACCCCGATGCGCGCGTCTACGTCATCTCGGTGGCAGCAGAACTCGCCGGGATGCATGCGCAGACGCTGCGTAATTACGACCGACTCGGACTCGTCACCCCGCACCGCACCAGCGGCGGCGGCCGCCGGTATTCGCCGCGCGACGTCGAACTGCTGCGCGAGGTGCAGCGACTCTCCCAGGACGAAGGCGTCAACCTCGCCGGGATCAAGCGGATCATCGAATTGACCAACCAGGTCGAGGCGCTGCAGCATCGCGTCGCGGAACTCAACGCAGAGGTCGTGCAGTTGCGTTCGACGCGCGGCGATCTGGTGCCGGTGGCCCGCAGCAATGCCCTCGTGGTCTGGAAGCCGCGCAACCGACGGGACTGACCGCGCCGCGGTCGAGCGGGACTGACCGCACCGCGGTCGAGCGGGACCGACCGCACCGCGGTCGAGCGCGACCGATCGGACGTTTTTCTCCCGTACAGCGAGATGATCGTGTCGCGACTCTTCACCTTCTGCCTAGTGTGGCGTGTTCCACACGAACGGTCGACGGAAGGCAGCAGTCATGACGGAGTGGGCGGAAGAATGCGACGTCCTCGTGGTGGGGTCGGGAGCCGGAGGGTGTTGCGGTGCGTACACCGCTGCGCGTGAAGGACTTTCGGTGATCCTCGTCGAGGCGTCCGAGTACTTCGGCGGTACCACGGCGTATTCCGGTGGCGGGGGTGTCTGGTTTCCCACCAACGCGGTCTTGCAGCGTGCCGGTGACGACGACACCATCGAGGACGCGCTGACCTACTATCACGCGGTCGTCGGCGACCGCACCCCGCGCGAGCTGCAGGAGGCCTACGTCCGCGGCGGCGCCCCCCTCGTCGACTACCTGGAATCCGACGACGACCTCGAATTCGCGGTCTACCCGTGGCCCGACTATTTCGGCAAGGCCCCGAAGGCCCGTGCCCAGGGACGCCATATCGTTCCGTCGCCGATGCCCGTCGCCGATGATCCCGAACTCAACGAGTCGATCCGCGGCCCGCTCGGCCGCGAACGCAACGGTGAGGCCCTGCCCGATGTGCTCATCGGTGGTCGCGCCCTCGTCGGCCGATTCCTCGTCGCCATGCGCAAGTACCCGAATGTGGAGCTGCACCGGAACACCCCGCTCGAGGAACTGATCGTCGAGGACGGTGTGGTGGTCGGCGCGATCGTCGAGAACAACGGTGAGCGGCGGACGATCCGCGCGCGCAAGGGCGTCGTCCTCGCCGCCGGCGGTTTCGATCAGAACGACGAGATGCGCAGCAAGTACGGTGTGCCGGGCGCGGCACGGGACTCCATGGGTCCGTGGTCGAATCTCGGCAAGGCACACCAGGCGGGCATCGCCGTGGGCGCCGATGTGGATCTGATGGGCGAGGCCTGGTGGTCCCCGGGTCTGAC
>NZ_AJVB01000187.1:0-7031 GCF_000278445.1 Rhodococcus sp. R1101 | reverse complement strand
GCAGCGGAATGCCGTGCAGCGGCGCAGTGGGTTCGGCGACGGTCGGCAGCCCGGACAGTTCGGGACGGAGCGCCGAGCCGTGACCGGAGATCACGACCGTGTCGGGGGTCAGGTCGATCTCGAGTGGGACGTCGAGGGTGGCGTGCACCGTCGTGGTCCAGGCCTTGCCGCCGGGACGTCCCTCGGGCACCGGGCCCTTCGCGTCGAGCTCGGGCACGAGCGGTTCGCGCAGCGGGATGTCGAAGTGGACCGGGCCCGCGTTGCCCGATCGGGTCCCCCGGGCAGCGGCGAGGACGCGCGATACCGCCGAACGCCACTGACTGTTCTGCTCGATGCCTTCGGCGAGACCGAGGCTGATGGTCGCGCGCACCTGGCTGCCGAACAATCCGAGCTGCTCGACGGTCTGGTTCGCGCCGGATCCGAGCAACTCGTAAGGACGGTTGGCGCTGAGCACGACCAGCGGCACGCGGGCGTAATTCGCCTCGAGCACGGCCGGCGCGAGGTTGGCCACGGCGGTACCCGAGGTCATGACGACGGGAACGGGACGACCCGAGGCCAGTGCCAGACCGATCGCGAGGAATCCGGCGGTGCGCTCGTCGATACGCATGTGCAGGCGCAGACGCCCCGCGCTGTCGGCGGCCTGGAGCGCGAAGGCGAGTGGCGCGTTGCGCGAGCCCGGGCACAGCACGACGTCCCGGACACCACCCCGGGCGAGTTCGTCGACGACAGCGGTGGCCTGGGCAGTGGACGGATTCACGACGTCCAGGGTAATTGCGCCGCGAGTGTGGCCGGGGGCAGGTGCGGTCAGAATGGAGCGCGTGCGCACAGTCTTCGATCCCGCCGAGTCGAGCCCGGGCCGCTTCTATCGCCTTCTCACCGCGACAATCGTGCCGAGACCGATCGCGTGGGTGTCCACGGAGGCGGAGGACGGTGTGTTCAATCTCGCGCCGTACAGCTTCTTCACCGTCGCCAGTACCTCACCGCCGGTCGTGCAGTTCACGTCCGTGGGGCGCAAGGACAGTCTGCGGAACATCGAGCAGACGGGCGAGTTCGTGATCAACATCGCGACCGTGCCGTTGATGGAGAAGGTCAACGCCTCGTCGGCGGCGTTCCCGCACGATATCGACGAGTTCACGGAAGTGGGCCTGCACGCCGAGCCGAGCGAGCGGGTGCGGCCGCCGCGGGTCGCGGAGGCGCCCGCGTCGATCGAGTGCCGGCTGCACCGCGTGATCGAGATCGGCGACTCGTTCGTCGTGATGGGTGACGTGCTGGCCGTGACGGTCGATCCGGCGGTGCTGGCGGAGGACGGTGCCCCCGACTTCGCGGCCCTCGGCGCGGTGAGTCGGCTGGGACGGGCGGAATGGGGACTGACACCCGAGGTGCGGAGGCTCGAACGCCCGGGCACTCCCCGAGGTCGCTCCGAGCCGGAGCGAATATAGGTTAGGCTTCGCTGAACGATTGCCGGGATGCCGTGTGGCGCATCCGTACAACCCACGGAGGGCCGCATGGCGAAGACCACGGGAACCGCGCGGCGCCATCCGTACATCAAGCCGGCCTCCCGGCGCATGGTGCGCGCGCAGGTACTCGCCGCCGAACGGATCAGCCCGACCTTCGTCCGCATCACCGTGGGGGGCGAGGACGTCGACTCGATCGCCCCCATGGGTTTCGACCACTGGTTCCGCATGTTCTTCCCCGCCCCGGGCCGGCAGGAACTGACTCTTCCCCGTGCGACCGACGACCGCTGGTGGCCCGAATATCAGGAACTGCCCGAGGAGCGCAGACCGGTGCTGCGGAACTACACCATCCGCCGCGTGCGACCTGCGGGCGCGGGACTGTTCGGCACGACCTCCGAGATCGAGATCGACTTCGCGTCACACGGGGATCTGGGTCCGGCATCGGCGTGGGCGGAACGGGCGAAGCCCGGCGACGAGATCGGCATCCTCGACGAGGGCATCAGCACTCTGCCCCTCGACGAAGCACGTTCGTGGCTGCTCGTCGGTGACGAGAGCGCGGTGCCTGCCGTCGCCGGCATCCTCGGGTCGATTCTCGCCGTCGATCCCCTCGCGGCCGTGGAGGTGTTCGTCGAAATTCCGCACCCCGACGATCTCACTGCCCAGGACCTGCCGACGGGCGAGAACGTGCAGGTGCATCCGGTGATCCGAACGGATGCGCAGGCCGTCCCGGGCAGCCTGGTCGCCGATGCGGTGCGGGAGGCGGCCCCGTCGCCGGATTCCACCCATGCGTTCGTCGCGGGCGAGTCGTCGCTCGCGACCGGCGTGCGCCGCCATCTCGTGCGTGAGTGCGGCTGGGACCGGTCGGCGGTGACCTTCATCGGATATTGGAAGTACGGCGAGCCCGTCTACTGAAGGCCCGCATCCTTCCGAAACGACGAACGCCGCGGCACCGACCGGCGAACCGGTTCGGGACCGCGACGTTCTGGTGTCGCTGGTGTCGGCGGGTCAGCCGGCGTGCTTCTGGATGAGATCACCCAAGCGCGGCAGCGCCTCGACGACGTGCTTCTTGGCCGAGGGACGCAGCGAGTCGTAGACCTTCTTGACGCCGGCCTTCGACGTGCCGGCGATGCGCTCGTCCGTCACTCCGAGAAGAGCGTCGGCGACGACCTCACCGCGGGCGACCAGGTAGTCCGAGAACGAACCGTTGCCTGCGTACTCCACCCAGAACGGCTGGAGCTTCTCGACGAATTCGGGCAGAAGACCTTCGACCGCGCCCGGCACGATGCCCGGGCCGACCTTCTTCACTGCTGCGTAGCCACCCTTGAGGGCGAGACCGGACGCACCCTTCTTGTCCGACACCTCAGCATCGATCAGGGCTTCGACGTCTGCCTTGACCGCCGGGAACTTGTCGGCGCCGAGGAGGGCATCGCCCAGAGCTGCAACCACTTTCACTGCCTCCGTAGATGTGACACTTGTGACCGTTGGGACGCGGGGAACGATATACGACGATTCCGCCGCATCACAGTCCGCGTCCGGCGAGCACCGTACGGCACCGCCGCAGCCGTTCGCACCACCACTCGACGCGGTCGGGATCGGCTCGCAGCGCATCGAGCATGTCCGGTTCCGGCGCGACGGCGACGACGTCGAGCGCGCCCTCGGACAGGTGCAGAGCGGGGGCGACATCGGCCTCGAAGAATCCCCCCGTGCCGAGTCCGCAGGCGTAGGGAAGCTCCGGCAGGGCCGCTGCCGCGGCGAGGCCGGTGGCGATGCCCACCGCGGAATCGAGGGCACTCGAGACGACCACCTCGACGCCGTGACCGGCCAGTTCGCCGGCGAGCGCGACCAGACGGCGGACCCCGCCGAGCGGCGCGACCTTCACGATCGCGACGTCCGCTCCCCCGGCGTGCACGACACGCAGCGGATCCTCGGCCCGACGGATGCTCTCGTCCGCGGCGATGCGTACGCCGGGCAGGCGCCGGCGCACCTCGACGAGTTCGGACACGGTCGCGCACGGCTGCTCGGCGTATTCGAGCGGGGCATCGGCGGTGAGCGCCGTGAGCGCTCGGACGGCCTCGTCCACGCTCCAGCCGCCGTTGGCGTCGATCCGCACGTTCGGTAGGTGTTCGCGCACCGCGCGGACGCGGGCGAGGTCCTGCGCGAGGTCCTGCCCCGGCTCCGCGACCTTCACCTTCGCGGTGCTCGCACCGGGGAAACGGGCGAGCACCTCGGCGACCCGCTCCGGGCCCACGGCGGGCACGGTGGCGTTCACGGCGATCCGGGAACGCCGCGCGGGCGGATACCCCTGCCAGGCGGCCTCGATCGCCGACTGCAACCAATACGCCGCCTCGTCGTCGCCGTACTCGGGGAACGGGCCGAATTCCCCCCACCCCGCGGGTCCGCGCAGCAGCAGGACTTCGCGCTCGGTGATACCGCGGAAGCGGACACGCATGGGCAGCGAGACGACGACGGCTCCGTCGAGGAGCTCGTCGGCGGACGGCAGCGGCCGGAGGGTCACGGCTGGCCCGGCAGCAGCTGGATCATGAGGGCCTCGCAGTCGGCGAGGAGCGTGCCGTCGGTTTCGCGCAATTCGGCCGCACAGAAGATCTTGCGGCCCTCGACGCGCTCGACTCTCCCCTCGACGACGAGTTCGGTCTCGAGCGGCGTGATCTTGCGATAGTTGATGTGGAGATAGCCGGTGCGCGCGATGGGATGCCCCGAGGCGCGGACGACCATGCCGAACAGGTCGTCGAAGAGCAGCGGCAGGGTTCCACCGTGCGCCGCTCCGTTGCCGCCGCGGTGATAGAGCCGGAAGACGCCTCGGGAGCGGACCGATTCCTCGTCGAACTTTTCGATCTGCCAGGGCAGCATCAGCAGGCTGCCGCGACCCGGAAGGTCGGGATTGAAGCCGGCCGGGGACCTGCCCTCCGGGACGCGGTGGGGAGCGAGCAGATCACCGAGCGCCTCGGCCTGCTCGATCGCGCGGTCGATCACCTCGTCGGGTGCGTGGGTGGACACCGCCAGGTCCTGCAGCCGCCGCAGCGCTTCGACGAATCGACCGTAGTTCGGCCCCGCCTTCACCGGTTCGTAGACCGGGAATCCGCCGTGATGTTCGTAGTCGTCGCGGGGGTCGGTCTGCTCGCTCATGCCTGTGCACGTTATCGGGCCGCAGGTCGCGGCGGGCCGGTGCCCGGCCCTTTATGGTGGCGAGGTGACCTTCGATCCAGAACTGTGGCGCCCGGTACCCGGGTTCGAGAACCTCACCGACATCACCTATCACCGACACGTCACGCAGGGCACCGTCCGCGTCGCGTTCGACCGCCCCGAGGTGCGCAACGCGTTCCGTCCGCACACGGTGGACGAGCTCTACCGCACACTCGACCACGCGCGGACCACCTCCGACGTCGGCGTCGTGCTGTTCACGGGCAACGGCCCGAGCCCGAAGGACGGCGGATGGGCGTTCTGCTCCGGCGGCGACCAGCGGATCCGCGGACGCAGCGGCTACCAGTACGCGAGCGGCGAGACCGCCGACACCGTCGACAAGGCCCGTGCCGGCCGCCTGCACATCCTCGAGGTCCAGCGACTGATCCGATTCATGCCGAAGGTCGTCATCGCGCTGGTCAACGGCTGGGCCGCCGGTGGCGGGCACAGCCTGCACGTCACGTGCGACCTGACACTCGCCTCCCGCGAGCACGCCCGCTTCAAGCAGACCGACGCCGACGTGGGCAGCTTCGACGGCGGCTACGGCAGCGCCTACCTCGCCAAGATGGTCGGCCAGAAGTTCGCGCGCGAGATCTTCTTCCTCGGCGACACCTACACGGCCGAGGAGATGCACCACATGGGTGCGGTCAACAAGGTCGTCGACCACGACGAGCTCGAGAACGTCGCGCTGGAGTGGGCGCAGAAGATCAACGGCAAGTCGCCGCAGGCCCAGCGCATGCTCAAGTACGCCTTCAACCTGCAGGACGACGGTCTCGTCGGCCAGCAGTTGTTCGCGGGCGAGGCCACGCGTCTGGCGTACATGACGGACGAAGCGATCGAGGGTCGCGATGCCTTCCTCGAGAAGCGCGATCCGGATTGGTCGCCCTATCCGCATTACTACTGATCCTCACGCGGTGAACCGGGCTTCGCCCCTGCTACAGCAGGCGCACGGCCCGGTTCACCGCGTCAGGCGTGTGATCGTCAGACGCAGTCGCCGCAGAAGGCCTGCTCGCCGTCACCCGTGGCGCGACGGCTGTGGTGCTGGACGAGGAAGCAGCCCATGCAGGTGAACTCGTCCGACTGCTTGGGCAGGACCTGGACCGAGAGCTCTTCCGCCGACAGCGCCGACAGGTCGGCGCCGGGCAGATCGAGGGTCTCGAGGATCTCGCCTTCGTCGGTGTCGGCGGCCGCGGTGGGCTTCAGATCCAGCTCGTCCAGGGCAGTGCCACCGCCGCCCAGGATGTCGGTGGTGCGGGGAGCGTCGTAGTCGGTCGCCATGGCAGTTCTCCTCACTCGATGTCAGCGGTGCCGCGCAGCCACGGCGTGCGGCTGCGACGGACCCGCTGTGGCAGGCCGGCGCTGTCACGGGCACCGTTGCCGTCAGTAATGTCCCAACCGAAGCTTCGTCAAACACATATGTCCAGTTACGTTCGAACCGTGTGCTCTCGGGCACACTGTGGGTCATGACCGACCGCCAGAGTCCGCGAACCGCCCACACCCGCCCGCACGGCGTCTCCGACGCCACCGTCGAAGCGACCGGCAAACTGTCCGAGGCCCTCGAGACCGTCGAGCAGGCGCGGGGCCATCTCTACGCCTTCCACCAGCTGATGGGCCGCGCCGATCTGCTCACCGGCGACGCCGAGGAGCTGATGCGCAAGGCCGGGCACGACGACATCGCCGAGCGGCTCGGCACCGAGATCATCGGACGCAACATCGCCGAGGGACGCTGGACCTTCCAGCTCGTCGAGGAGTTCGACGACGGCTACTGGTCGGATTTCCGGAATTTCGAGAAGCAGGTACGCGACGAACTCGTGCAGGGCCGCCGTCACCTCTTCGAAGCCGAGATGAAGGAGTCGCGGCGCACGCACGGCCGCCGGCATCACGAGGCCCGTCCGGCCGAGGAGCAGTGACGTGGAGATCCTCAGCAGCCGCACGATCCTCCGCCCGCGCGATTACGAGGCCGCCCTCGAGTTCTACGGCTCGACGCTCGGGCTGGCCGTCGCGCGGGAGTATCCCGGCGGAACGGTCTTCTTCGCGGGGCAGTCGCTCATCGAGATCGCCGCGCACGGGCGGCCCGACGACACCGGCGAGGTCTTCCACGGTGCCCTGTGGCTCCAGGTGCGCGACGTCTACGACGCGGAGGCCGAGCTCGCGCGCAAAGGTGTGCACATCGCCCGCGGCGCGAAACAGGAGCCGTGGGGGCTGCACGAGCTGTGGGTCGCGGATCCCGACGGGATTCCGATCGTCCTGGTGCACATCCCCGAGGACCATCCGCTGCGCCGCGACCTCCGCTGACGGATCGAGTTACCCGGCTGCGTCCGGAAGCAGTCCCGCAGCCCCGGTGATCTTGCACACAAGCCATGTGGTCTGGTCTCGACT
>NZ_AJVB01000186.1:0-7080 GCF_000278445.1 Rhodococcus sp. R1101 | reverse complement strand
TCTCGTCGCCGGCGAGCAGATGGAAGTCGGCGGAGCGATCGGGCCGGTAACCCGCGCCGGGTCCCCGCACCACGACCTGCGTGCCCGGTTGCACCGATCGAGCCCACGGTCCCGCGACACCCTCGTCGCCGTGGACGACGAAGTCGATCCAGATCTCTCGGGCGTCGGGGTCGACGCGCCGGACGGTATAGGTGCGGACGACGGTCTCGTCCCCTGCCGCCAACTCGATCTTCACGTAACTGTCGGTCTCCGGGCGGGCGGGGAACTCGCCGAATCCGTCCCCACCGAGCACGACACGAACGAAATGTTCGCCGATCGTCTCGGTCCGCAGGACCGTGAGTGTCGTCGATGCGGGCGCTTTCCGAGCCACCGGACCTCCAAATTAGGGTTACCTATTGCTGCGCCACCGTACTCTGTGGCGGGGTGCGGCGGGGACGTCACGATCGGCGACGCTCTAGGCTCGAGAACATGAGCACCACCGCGGCCGACATCGCCACCTGGATGACCGACATCATCACCACCGAACGCAGGGTCACCCAGACCGACATGGTCGACGCGATCGACGCCAAGTTCGGCTCCGACTGGATCTACGTCAACGACAACGGCCACCCGTCGATCGACCGGGCAGTCCTCAAGGAGTTCCGCAAGGCACATCGCGGCGCGGTGAAGTGGAACCGCGACGACCGCGCCTGGTACGTCGACGACGAGCCGACGGCGGGCACCTCGACCGAGTGATCGACGCTCGGGCACCGGTCACGTCCGCCGCCATCCTCCGTCCGTGGTCTCCACCAGTCCGTCGAGTTCGAGCAGGGGCAGCGCTGCCCGCACCCGCTCGATCGGCAGTCCCGCCGACTCGGCCACCATCGCCGGATCACTGACGTCCGACGCCGGAAGCGCCTCGTAGACCAGTGCCATGTCGCCCGACAATCCGTCCAGCTCGCGGCGGAACAGGCCGTCGCGGTCGTCGTCCCCGCCCGCCATCAGCGGACCGCACTCCTCGACGACGTCGCGCGCCACGCCCACCAGGCGGGCTTCTCCTTCCCTGATCATGCGGTGGCATCCCTGTGAGGCCGCCGAGGTGACCGGTCCGGGCACCGCCATGACCGGTCGGCCGAGTCGTCTCGCCCACGCCGCGGTGTTGCGCGCACCACTGCGCCACCCCGCTTCGACGACCACGGTGCCGGCCGACAGGGCCGCGATCAGCCGGTTCCGGGCCAGGAACCGGTACCGAGCGGGGGTCGTCCCCGGCGGATACTCGCTGACCACCAGACCGGACTCGGAGATCTGCCGCAGCATCGTCGTATGTGCCGCCGGATACGCCCGGTCGACACCGCACGCCAGGATCGCGACGGTGGTGCCACCCACCCCGAGCGCCGCGCGATGCGCGGCCGCGTCGACGCCGAAGGCGGCTCCGGACACGACCGTCCACCCGTCGGCGGCGAGATCCCCGGCGATCTCCGCGGTGACGTGCTCCCCGTAACCACTCGCGGCACGGGTTCCGACGACGCCGATCGCGCGTTCGGCCAGATCGTCGAGCCGCCGGCTCCCCCATACCCACAGTGCGAGGGGTGGCCCCTCGGCGTCGGTCGCGGTGTCGAGGGTGCCGAAGCCGAGCATCTGCCAAGCGGGCCATTCGTCGTCGTCCGGCGTCACCAGCCGCCCTCCGGCCCGCCCCAGACGCTCGAGATCCCGGGCCGCGGTATCGAGATGCGCCCGAACCGAATACCGCGCCGAGAGCTCGTCGCGGGTCGAACCCGAGCGGATCGAGGCCGCCACCTCGACCACTCCCCGGGCATCGACCGCCGCCGACAACGACCGCGACGCACCCTGCGCGACGGTGGACAGATACGCCCAGGCCAAGCGGCGTTCGTCCGGCTTCTCGTTCACGCGACACCTCGATCCCGGAAGTCGAGTGCGGCGGCGACATGCGTCGCCGACGGCGAATCCGAACCCTCGAGGTCGCTCAGTGTCCACGCGACCCGCAGTGCCCGATCCGCCCCGCGGGCGGTGATCGCGCCCTTGCGCAGCGCCCATTCGACCGGTTCGAGGGCGGCACGCGGGAGCCGGAACTTCTGGCGCAGGGCCGGACCGGGAACCTCGGCGTTGGTGGCCCAGCCGTATTCGGCCCACCGCTCACCCGCTGCGGCTCTCGCCCGGGCGACCCGCGCCCGCACCTCGTCGGTGCTCTCGCCGGTCTCCCCCATCAGTGCGCTCGTCGCGACGGCCTGCATCCGGACGCGCAGGTCGACGCGGTCGAGGAGGGGGCCGGACAGGCGTCCGAGATAGCGGCGGCGCGCGGTCGGCGCACATACGCAGTCGGCATCGCGTGGAGGTGCGCACGGACAAGGATTGGCCGCGAGGATCAGCTGGAACCGGGCCGGATATCGGGCGACGCCGTCCCGGCGGGCGATGCGCACCTCCCCGTCCTCGAGCGGTGTCCGCAGCGCTTCGAGGGTCTTCGTGCCCATCTCGGCGACCTCGTCGAGGAAGAGCACGCCGCGGTGCGCCCGACTCACCGCGCCGGGTTTCGCCATTCCCGTTCCTCCTCCGATCAGGGAACTCACCGACGCCGTGTGATGCGGTGCGATGAACGGTGGTTCGGTCACCAGAGGGCGATCGCTGGTGAGGGTGCCCGCCACCGAATGGATCGCCGTCACTTCGAGGGCATGACTCTCGCTCAGGTCCGGCAGTATCCCCGGAAGACGCTGTGCGAGCATCGTCTTCCCGATCCCGGGCGGACCGGTCAGCATCAGGTGATGCGCCCCGGCCGCGGCGACCTCGATCGCGCGGCGCGCCTCGTGCTGGCCGACCACTTCGCTGAGGTCGCCGCGCACCGCACGTGGCGGAAGGGCACGCGGATCGGGTCGTTCGAGCGGACCGTCTCCCTGGAGCCACAGCACCAGCTCGCGCAGCGTCTCGGCGCCGTAGACGTCGATGCCGTCGACGAGCGCCGCTTCGGTCATCGTCGCGGCCGGCACCACCACGCGCGACCAGCCGTGCCTCTTCGCCGTGAGCACGGCGGGCAGCACACCGCGCACCGGGCGGATCCGGCCGTCGAGCGCGAGCTCGCCGAGCAGCACCGTCCGGGAGACGGCCTCGGCCGGCACGACATCCGCGGCGTCGAGCACCGCGCACGCCAGCCCGAGATCGTAGACACTGCCGACCTTCGGCAGGGTGGCCGGCGACAACGCGAGGACGACCTTCGAATCCGGCCACGCGGCCCCGGAGTTCGACACGGCGGCGCGCACCCGGTCGCGCGATTCCTGAAGCGCGGTGTCGGGCAGCCCGACCATCGTCACACCGGGCAGACCTCGCCCGATGTCGGCTTCGATCTCGACGACCTGTCCGTCGATCCCGGAGACCGCAACCGACCAGGCGCGTCCGAGCGCCATCAGAGGACCTGCTTGCGGTGGGTGATCTCGGGCGCACGGCCCCGCGCGAGCAGCACGGTCACCACGTCCACCCGGATATGCGACCAGCGGCGCGTCTGCTCCGACAGCCACAGTCCGGCGAGGCGGCGGATACGCTCGGCCTTCGCCGGCGTCACCGCTTCGGCCGGGGTGCCGTAACCGGTACCCGTGCGGGTCTTGACCTCGACGAAGACGACGGTCGCTCCGTCCTGCACGATCAGATCGAGTTCGCCGTAACGGCTGCGCCAGTTCCGTTCGAGGACGACCATGCCGGCCGATTCGAGGTATTCCGTGGCGAGATCCTCACCTCGCGCGCCCAGATCCCGGTTGTGCCCTGTCCTGTTTCTCCCCTGCATACCCTCACTGTGGAGTACCGGGAACTGCGGATTCGGCCGCCGAGTGCGCGATCGCGGGATCTGTGGACGAGTGCGGTGCCTGTGGACAACCGCAGTCGGAGGGCCGCGGGGAACCGCTCGGTGTCGGCGTCCCCGTTAGGATGCGGCCGCTCGGCGCGGGTCCATCCCCGTGATCGTCAGCCCAGCTTGTCGGGCAGTCTCAGTTCGGGCTTGTCGAGCTCTTCGATGTTGACGTCCTTGAACGTGATGACACGGACGTGCTTGACGAAGCGTGCGGGACGGTACATGTCCCACACCCAGGCGTCGGACATGCGCACTTCGAAGTACACCTCGCCGTTGGCGTTGTGCGGCAGCAACTCGACCGCGTTCGCCAGGTAGAACCGGCGCTCGGTCTCCACGACGTACGCGAACTGACCGACGATGTCCCGGTACTCCCTGTACAGCGAGAGTTCCATCTCGGTTTCATACTTCTCGAGATCCTCGGCACTCATCGGTCTCGGTGTCCTCCCACTCTGGTGTGTCCTGCAATCATCCCGCATCCGCCTCGTCGGTGAACAATCGACGCCCGACATCGTCGGTGTACGGGCGACGACCCGGGTCATCGGCGAACAACCGGCGCCGCACCGCGGGCACTCCGCACACCGAGCGCACATTGGCCCACGACCGCCGGTGATGCGGTGACGGGCCGTGCTCGGCCAACGCCGCCATGTGCGTCGGTGTGCTGTAGCCCTTGTGTATCGCGAAGCCGTACTCCGGTACCTCGCGGTCGAGTTCGACCATCATGCGATCTCGGGTGACCTTCGCCAGGACGCTGGCCGCCGCGATACACGCGGCCGCCGCGTCGCCCCCGATGACCGGCAGGGACGGAGCGGGCAGTCCGGGCACCCGGAAGCCGTCGGTGAGCACGTAACCGGGTGGAGTCGACAGGCCTGCGACCGCCCGTCGCATGCCCTCGATGTTCGCGACGTGGATGCCGATCGCGTCGACCTCCGTCGCCGGGATCACCACGACGCTCCACGCCGGTGCGCGTCGCACGATGACCGAGTACAGCTCCTCGCGTGTGCGTTCGGTGAGCTTCTTGGAGTCGTCGAGCCGGTCGAGGGCGGCGTGCGGCCGATCGCCGAGCACACAGGCGGCCACGACGAGCGGACCCGCGCAGGCCCCGCGACCGGCTTCGTCGACCCCGGCGACCGGACCGAGACCGCAGCGCACGAGCGCGGACTCCATCGTGCGCAGTCCCGAGGATCGGCGGATCACAGGGCGAGGTGGCCAAGCAGTCACGAGGGCAGGATCTCCGGTGAGTCGATCAGGCCCCATCGGCCGGGAGGCAGCACGATGAAGCGGGCTTTTCCGATGACATTCTCGAGCGGGATGGCGCCTTGATGCTCGTCGCCCACGTGGTAACGGGAGTCGGCGGAGTTGCTCCGGTTGTCGCCCATCACCCAGACGTGCCCGTCGGGAACCGTGACGGGTCCGAAGCACCGCCCGGAAGGCACCTCGGTCTCGCATGTGACGACACCCGGCGTGAACGGGAAGTCCATGGTCACGTACGGCTCGTCGAGCGGTACCCCGTCGACCAGGACGCGACCCTGGTCGTCGCAGCACTCCACCGTCTGACCACCGACCGCGATCACGCGCTTGACGAGATCGTTCTCGTCCGGGGGCACGACACCCACGAGGGAGCCGATTTCCTCCAGTCCCCGCACGACGACGTTGTCGGAACGAGTGGAGACGTAGCCCGACGACCACGAGTCGGGTCCTTCGAAGACGATGACGTCGCCGGGCCGGGGATCGGTGAAGCGGTATCCCACCTTCTCGACGACGATGCGGTCGCCGGTGCAGCCCGGGCAGCCGTGCAGTGTCGGCTCCATCGATTCGGACGGAATGAGGTAGACCCTCGCCACGAAGGTCTGCAGCAGGAAGCTCAGGGCCAGTGCGACGACGACGAGGATCGGCAACTCGCGCCAGAAGGACTTCTGTTTCTTCGCCTTCGGGGCGGTGTCGTTCGCTGCGGGGTCCTCGCGCCGGTGGTGTGCACCGTCGGCTCGATCGCTCCGAGCCGAACCTCGAACGTCGTTGCGGTTCACGTCCGGTTCGGCCGGATCATGCGGGGAATCTGCCACCTCGACAGACTAGCGTCTGCCGCAGGGCGGCCCTCCGAGGACGACCATCGACCCCGCCGCCCGGTAACGGACCATCCCCGCAACGACGACGACCCGGCCGGGACGTGGGTCCCGACCGGGTCGTCGGATGCTCTATCGGGTGGCTCGAGAGCCGTGCCGAGCAGCCCGAAGGGCTTCTCGGCGGCCGAAGATCAGCGCTTCTCCTTGATCTTGGCAGCCTTGCCGCGCAGCTCGCGCAGGTAGTAGAGCTTCGCGCGGCGGACGTCGCCACGGGTCAGCACGTCGATCTTGGCGAGGTTGGGGCTGTGCACCGGGAAGGTGCGCTCCACGCCCACGCCGAAGGAAACCTTGCGGACGGTGAAGGTCTCGCGGACGCCGCCGCCCTGACGCCGGATCACGACGCCCTTGAAGACCTGCACGCGCTCCTTGCTGCCCTCGATGACCTTGACGTGCACATCGAGAGTGTCGCCGGGACGGAAGTCCGGGATGTCGTTGCGCAGCGACTTGGCGTCCAGAAAGTCCAGGGTGTTCATCGGTTGTTCATCCTCTTGTTCGCTCGAGCAGAGGAACCTGGCGGCGACCGCCGTGTGGCGGGCTCGACCGGTTCGTGCCCAGGTCAGGTAGGCGTGCCCGAACGGGGCAACCCGTCCATTGTGCCAGACGGAACATCGATCGAAGAAATCGGCGGCGGGGCCGGACGGACCCGTCGGTCCAGTTCCGCCTCGGTCGCGGTACGCGAGTGCTCCACACTGCCCCGCACGGTCTCGAGCGTCGGCGCCCCCGCGACGAGGTCCTGCACGAAGATCTTGGCGCGGATCACCGGACGTCGCACTCGACGCTCGCGCTCGAGCGCCCGGCCCATCCGGCGCGACCGCTCGCCGTACCGCCAGCGCGCCCAAGGGGCACCCGGCCGGGAGAGCCGGATCGCCCCGACCCACAGGAGCGGAACGACGAACAGCCCGACCAGACCGGTCCAGATCTTGCCCTTCGCCAGGACGATCGCGGCGAGGAGGAGGTTCACGAGCACGGCCACGACGAGGCCGGCCCGTTCGGCCCAGTCACCGCTGTCCTCGAAGTTCGTGGCGTCCCCCAGCTCGAACGGGCGCAGACCGAGCAGCCACATCCCGGTCACGGCGATCGCCACGAAGACGGCGTCGACGGAGACCCGCCCTCGCTCTTCCCTACGTACAC
>NZ_AJVB01000185.1:0-7082 GCF_000278445.1 Rhodococcus sp. R1101 | reverse complement strand
GACCGTGCGTGCCGTCGCCTTGGTGGTCTCCGGCATCACACGGTTCAGGCTCAGCAGCGTGCCCACCAGGTGCACGTCCGGTTCGACGGCCTCGAGCATCTCGGGTTCGAGGAGCAGCCGGGTCAACCCGAGCCGATCCACCGCGTCGCGCTGCATCACCTGGACGACGGACGTGGGGAAGTAGGTGCGGATGTCGCCGAGCCAGCGTGCCACCCGGGGCGCGGATGCACCGAGACCGGCGGTGCGCGGCGCGGTGCCGTCGCCCGGCGCGGTGTCGTACAGGGCGGCGAGCGCGGCGTCCATGGCGGTGTCGTCGGCCGAGGACAGGGAGCCCGTGGAGTCCTCGGCGGCCTCACCGAGTGCGAGCCGCCAGCGGCGCAGACGTTCGGTGTCTCCGGATTCGGTTGTCATGCCGACACTCCCAGGATCGACGCGGTGGCGGTCAGAGCGATCCGGCCGCGGTCCACCGCGGGCGGTGCCTCCGTGCGGCGGGTGCGTTCGCCGCGCACCGTCTGCCCGAGCAGGCCTCGCTCCCCGAAGGCGAAGGACCCGAAGGTGCGTCGGAGGACGGGCAGGACGTCGACGAAATCGTCGTCGGTGAGGCCGCTGAGCCAGCCGTCCACGAGATCGAACAGGGCGCCGTCGTGGACCAGCAGGAGCCCACCACCGCCGAGGAAACCGTCGATCCAGCGCGCCTTCGCAGGCGCGGGTGAACCCACCGACAACGCTCGCGCGACCCGCACGGCCGTATCGTGCTCGCCGAGCCGGCCGGCGTCGCGCAGCATCCGGGTGGTGCGGCCGACGAGCAGACCGTCGACGTCGTCGCGCTCGCTCACCGATATCAGCGTGTCGAGCCACCGGACGGTCGCGGTCGGGTCCTCGCGCAACGCGAGCGCGAGATGCACGTCGTCGATCGCGGTGCGCAGTGCCTCGGCGGCGTCGTGGTCGAGACCGGTGACCGCCGCCGGGAGGCCGGCGCAGACACGCGCGAGCAGAGCGTCGCAGACGTGGTCCAGGGAGGACAGATCGGTGCCCCGCACGTCGCCGTACCGGACGGTCCGCACGAGGGTCGGCAGTGCGCTCATCAGGTGCAGCACATCGTGATCGAGAGCGGCCGCCGCATCGATCGCCCTCACCAGCGCCGGGATCGTGGTGCGTAGGTCGGCGAGCAGCGCCCGTTCGAGGAGTTCGGTGAGGTCGGCGAGCGCGATCCCGGAGCGAGCGGCACGGTCGGCCACCGTGGCACCCGCGGCGGATTCCACCGTCGTGCCCCACCGGGACGCCTCGACGATCGCTACCGACAACTCGGGCTCCCACCGCAGCGTCCAGGTTTCGCGGAACGTGCCGGTCGAGCGCACCTCGCTCTGCGTGGGCGTACCCCAGTCGATCCCGAGCAGCGCCAGCCGGTGCAGCAGTCGCGACCGCGCAACGTCGATTTCCCGGCGCAGGTCCAGATCGAGGTTCTTCGCTTCGCTGGACCGCTTGAGACGCAACGACTTCGCCTGTCGCTGCAGGTCGGTGTCGAGCGGGACGGTGGGGGTGTTCTCGGAGACGGATCCGAGTGCCTCCCCGACGACGAGCCGCCGCGTGACGAGGTCGAGCAGGACGTCGTCGCCGTCGCACAGCACCGATCGGGTCGCTTCGACGACCTCGTCGAGTCCGGCCACCGCGCGACCCCGCAGCGCAGCGAGCGTGTCGGCCAGGCGCGTCGCCTCGATGACGTGGGCACTCGAGACAGGCAGATCCTCCTCGCGCAGAACACGGGCCACGCGGGTGAACCAGCGCGCGGTCGTGTCCGCGGGCTGGGTGAACAGGTGGTGGTACCAGCCGGGTGAGGTGATGCCGGCGCCGTAGCCCGACGACAACGACAACCGGGAGTGGCTCCACGGTACCCAGGTGAGGGTGGTCTTCACTTTGGGTAGGCCTTTGAGCAGACGCGCGTCGGGCGCGGCCGGTCCGAGCCGGCCGGTGAGTGCGGGGGCGTGCATCGCCCCGCACACCACGGCGATCGCGCGGGCCCCGGCCTTGACGGTCGCGCGCAGCACCTGCCGCATGTGTGCCTCGCGTCGCGCAGTGTGGTCGTCGAGCCCGACGTCCTCGCGCAGCGCCCGCATCGCGTCGGTGATCTCGTCGAAGGCCTGGGCGGGGCCGTGCTCGACCACCGCATCCCACCACTGCTCGAAATCGGCATATCCACCGGCCCGGGCGAGCATGCCGAGCAGATCGTCGGCCGCGCGGTCGCCGACCTCCCGTTCGGCCGCGAGCGACATCGCCGCCGGAAGGTCGCAGAACCGCACGTCCGCGTCGTGCAGATACGCCCAGCGCAGGGCCTGCCATTCGGGGGAGAAGGCCGCGACCGGCCAGAACGCGGCCCGCGCCGGCTCGTCGCGTGCGTAGGCCAGCAACGCGACCGGCGGCACCATGTCGTCGGCCGCGGCGAGCGCGAGCACCGGATCGGCGTCGGACGGCCCTTCGATGAGCACGGTGTCGGGTTCGAACTCGGCGAGCGCCTGCAACACCGCGCGTGCCGAACCCGGCCCGTGGTGCCGGATCCCGAAGACCCGGATCTCCGCGGGAGCATCCGCGCGGTCGAAGAGAGCGTCGGTCACCCGGTGATCTCCCGGCACGCCCGGTAGAAGTCGGTCCAGTCGCCGCGTTCCCGGACGACGGCCTCGAGATATTCGTTCCAGACGACGCGATCGGAGACCGGGTCCTTGACCACCGAACCGAGGATGCCGGCCGCGACATCGGACGAACGCAGCACGCCGTCGCCGAAGTGCGCCGACAGTGCCAGACCACCCGTCACGACCGAGATCGCCTCGGCGGTGGACAGCGTGCCCGACGGGGATTTCAGCTTGGTCCGGCCGTCGGTGGTGACGCCGCTGCGCAGCTCGCGGAATACCGTGACGACGCGGCGGATCTCCTCCGCGGCCGCGGGCACGGCGGGAAGTTCGAGTGCGGCGCCGAGTTGTTCGACGCGGCGGGTGACGATCGCGACCTCGTCCTCCTCGCTCGCCGGCAACGGCAACACGACGGTGTTGAACCGTCGGCGCAGCGCGGACGACAGGTCGTTGACACCGCGGTCGCGATCGTTGGCGGTGGCGATGACGTTGAACCCCTTCGCCGCCTGCACCTCGGTGCCGAGTTCGGGGACCGGGAGGGTCTTCTCGGAGAGGATCGTGATCAGCGCGTCCTGCACGTCGGCAGGGATGCGGGTGAGTTCCTCGATACGTGCCACAGCGCCGTCGTGCATCGCCGTCATGACCGGGGAGGCGACCAGCGCGGCGGGGCTCGGCCCCTCGGCGAGCAGACGCGCGTAGTTCCAGCCGTAGCGCACCGACTCCTCGGTCGTGCCGGCTGTTCCCTGCACGAGCCGGGTCGACGAACCGCTGATCGCGGCGGCGAGATGCTCGGACACCCAGGTCTTCGCGGTGCCCGGCACGCCGAGCAACAGCAGGGCCCGGTCGGTCGCCAGGGTGGCGACGGCCACCTCCATCAACCGGCGCGGACCGACGTACTTCGGGCTGATCACGGTGCCGTCGGCCAGTTCACCGCCGAGCAGGTAGGTCACCACCGCCCATGGCGACAGCTGCCACGACGGTGGGCGCGGCCGGTCGTCGAGGCGCGCGAGCACCGCGAGTTCGTGCGCGTACTGCTGCTCGGCGTGCGGACGCAGCAGGCCGGTATCGGGCGCGGCGGTATCGGGCGTGCCGGACCCGGTGGGGCCGGACACCTCGGGCTCATCGGTGCCGACAACTGCGGGGGTCGACTCGGTGTCGGTCAACTCAGCTCCTCGTGGATCGTCTTGCGCAGGGTCAGGGTGTCGGCTGCACTGGCGAACAGGTGCAGACGACCGAGGTCGTCGGTGCGGTTCGCGGCGTCGGCCAGCAAGTCGGCGAGATCGAAAGGGGCCCGGCGGGCGAGCAGGATCAGGACGTCGCGGACGACACCGGTGGTCGTCGACTTCGTGTACAGCGCGGTGAGCACCTTCTCGGCGAGATCACGCGGCCACGGCGCGGGGAGGGCGGCGAGTAGCGCGTCGTCGAGGATCGCGGACGCCGACGACTCGCGCAGGTGCATGAGCAGGACGTCGAGGGGGACGACCCGCGCGACGTCCGCGTCGACGCTGCCGTCGCGTCGCAGCAATGCGGCAGCCCACTCACCGTTGCGCTGCCGGACCGCCGCGCGGCCCCACGCGGCCGTCAACGCGGTGCGGACGGTGTCGTCGACGTCGAACTCCGGCAGCACCGTGGCCCGGGCGTGCTCGTGCCACACCGACAGCGGAGCGGCCGCGACTGCCGCCATCAGCAGATCGTGGACCGGACCGTCGGAGAGACCGTCGCGGAGTGCGTTCTCGTTCGGCCGGTCGGGGACGGCGAGGGTGACGGTCGAGCCGTCGACGAGCAGCCACTGTCGCACCCGCTCGGCCATACGCTGCGCGAAGGCGGAATCCGACAGGCGCGGAAGAAGCTTGAGCGCCACGGCGCGGACCTTGCGGCTGCGGTCGTCCAGTGCGCGTTCGAGCAGGGCTTCGTCGTGCGGACCGAGCTTCAGCGCGAGCAGGGCGAGCAACTCGGCTCGCTGGGCGGCGGTCTGCGCGCCCCACGATGCCGCGAGTGTCGCGGTGGCCGCCGCCGGGTCGTGCGTGCGGAGCGTCTCGAACCACCGGCGGCGCCGGGCGGGCGGACCGGCGTACCAGGGTGTGTCGTCGAGCGGGTCGGGAGCCAGCAGTTCGGCCCATTCCGGGTTGCGCGCGGCCACCCAGCGTCCCCGTGTGCCGGTGAGCGCGACGAGCCGGTCGCGATGCACCGCGTCGGTGGTCGCGACGGTCAGCAGATCGACCACGACGTCGTGCGACGCGCGGAATCGGGCGGCCACCTCGAACCACTCGTCGAGCAGCGGGGAGCGGACGGCGAGCAGTGCGCGCAGGCGTTCGGCAGCCGCGCCGGGCAGGACGGGACGGTCGTCGTCCGGGGCCGGTGACGGCAGCTCGCGGACCACGGGCGCGGTCGCTGCGGTGAGGAAGGTCGCCTCCAGTGCGACAGCGGCGAGCAGTGTCGCCGCGGGGTCTCCGGACAGTCGGCCCGCGGCGTCGGCCGTGTGCAGCGCGTCGAACTCGGGCGCGGAGCGTGCCGTGCCGAGAAGTGCTGTGGTCGTCAGTGATTCGGGCAATGCGGTCACCAGGTCAGCACCTGTCCTTCGGTGAACAGGGACACCGGGGCGAGAGTGGTTCCGTCCCAGTCGCCGCAGACCGTCACCGGACGGCCACCCGCGACCGTGTGCAGCCGCCAGCGGCTGTCGTCGTCTCCGGCCAGCGGCAGTGCCCGTCCGGACGGGTCGACGACGTACCAGCCGTCCTCGCTGGGGGTGGGAGTGACTGCGTCGAGCAACACGGGCCAGGTGCGCAACCACGGATCGGACCCACGCATGCGGGCGTACTCGCCCAGCGCGGCGTCGAGTCCGGTGGCGGGCAGTGTCGTGAACGGCTCGGCCTCGCCGTGCTGCCGGCCGAACATGGCACGCAGCGGGGCGGCGCCGGGGCAGAAGTGCAGATCGGCGTCGACGAGCGAACCCGGGAAGGGGATCGGTGTGCCGAAACGTGCTGTGCCGTGCGCGAAATCGAGAACCACGGCCCACCGGCCGCTCGATCGTCCGCGCAACCACGTCCTGCGGGTGAACATCCGGCTCTCCTCGGTGACACGCACCGCGAGGACCTGCCACCGGTCACGCACGGCCGGTTCGGCACGCACCTCCTCGCTGCGGGTACCGAAACCGAGATGGGTCTGCAGCGAATACAGGAGCGGCCGGGGCAGTTCGTCGCGCCGCCGGTACGCGACGGCCATCAGGTGCAGACGCGCGTATTCGTTGAGCAATCTGGCGGGCCAATCCGTTTCGTCGGTCACGACGGTCGCCAGTGCGCGCAGCGCGGAGGCCGCACCGGGGGCCTGGGCATCGACCATGCGGGCGGCGATCGTCTCGTAGGTCTCGTAGCCGTGGTCGACCGCCCCGAGACCGTGCCTGATCCGGTCGGTCAGCCAGCGGTCGAGATCCTCGAGTCCTGCCGCGACCCGCTCCGCGCGACGCTGGGCGGTCGCCGGGTCGGGGGTCCTGACCGGCTCGTCGTCCGCGGGGGCGCGCAGTGCGGTGGACGCGGCGCGGGAGGCGCGCCAGCGGGTGACGGAATCGGGCGCCTTCCCGGCGGGCACGGCGCCCTCCGACCAGCACACGAGCAACGACAGGGCGTGCTTGCAGGGCAGCTTCCGGCTCGGGCACGTGCACGAGTAGGCGGGAGCCCTCGGATCGATCGCGGTGCGGTACGGCGTCGTGCCGCGGCCGCGGCACAGGCCCCACAGAGCTGCGTCGTCGTGACCGGTTTCGAGCCATGCGGAGGCGACGCCGCGCGCAGCCGTCATCGAGGACGGATCGGGTGCGACGGCGTTGATCTGCTGGAGGGTCCAGGGGGCGGTCACGAGCGTCGAAGATAGGAGACGGGTCCGACAGGAGTGGCGGGATCAGGATGTCGCACGGGTCTCCAGACGTGCGCGGATGCCGTCGACGAACAACTGCAGACCGAACTCGAACCGGACGGCGGGATCGCCGTCGAGCAGGTCGTCGTCGGCCTCGGCCGGCTGCTCGGTCGCGACATCGGGGGAGAGGGGAGCGCGGGTGAGCGCGCCGAGTTCCTCGAGCTGCGCGCGGGACTGCTCGTCGACGGTGTGGCCGAGCACGTAGTGCAGCAGCGCGTAGCCGGTGAGCTCGGCGTATGCCTGCGACAGGCCGGCACGTCCGGCGGTCCCCACGAAGGCGTCGCGGGCCCGGGAGGTGGTGAGCCGCGATGCGTAGCTCGACGCGACGAGTTCCGCGCCGTCGCGGTGAGCGAGCAGCGCGGCGCGGAAACGGTGCGCGAGTTCGGCGAGCGCGCCGTCCCAGGCGTCGCTTGCGGGAGGTTCGTCGACACCGTCGAGGATGCGGTCGGCCATAGCCCCGAGCAGGGTCTGCTTGTTCGGGAAGTGCCAGTACAGCGCGCCGGGCTGGACGCCGAGCGACGATGCGAGCTTGCGCATCGTCAGGTCGCCGAGTCC
>NZ_AJVB01000184.1:0-7085 GCF_000278445.1 Rhodococcus sp. R1101 | reverse complement strand
GCTGGCCGCCGACGGATTCGACCGTGATCCGGGCGTCGGCACCTTGCTCCGCGACGCTCCCCGCCGGCTCCTTCCACCGGTCTGTCTCCAGCTCTTCGAGCCTCCCGTGATGCCACTCGACACCGCGGCCACCCTGCTGTTCGAGTGGACCGGTGTGATCGTCTGGGTCGTCTTCTGTGCCCTGATGCTGCGCAGTTTCCTCGTTCCGCCGCTCGGGGTCGACCTCGGTGACGAGCAGCGGGTGCGAGAACTCCTGCACTGTCCGGGCGGCGGCTCGATGGCGTGGATGACGACCTGGGCGGGAAACCGGTACTGGTTCAGCGCCGACGGCCGGCACGCCGTCGCGTATCGGGTGCACTCGGGCGTCGCGCTGACCACGACCGATCCGATCGGTGAGCGCTCGTCGCTGACCGGAGCGATCGACGAGTTCGCGGCCTACTGCCTCGGCAACGGATGGACCCCGTGCTTCTACACGGTGGGCGAGGACACCGCAGCGATCGCCCGGGAGCACGGCTGGACCTGTCTGCAGGTCGCCGAGGAGACCGTCGTCGATCTCGCGGATCTCGCCTTCAAGGGCAAGAAGTTCCAGGACGTACGGACCGCGCTCAACCGTGCCGCCAAGGACGGGATCGAAGCGAAGTGGACCACCTTCGCCGCCGCGCCGCTGTCGGTGACCGAGCAGATCGTCGACATCTCCGAGGAATGGGTGGCCGACAAGGGACTGCCGGAGATGGGATTCACGCTCGGAGGACTCGCCGAACTGCGGGACCCCGAAGTCCGGTTGCTGCTCGCGGTCGACGCGAACGAGCACGTCCATGCCGTCACGTCGTGGATGCCGGTCTACCGGGACGGGGAGGCTGTGGGTCTGACACTGGACTTCATGCGGCGCCGTTCGGACGGGTTCCGGCCCGCGATGGAATTCCTCATCGCCTCCGCGGCACGCTCCGCCGCAGAGGAGGGCCTCGAATTCCTGAGTTTGTCGGGTGCCCCGCTCGCGAGCGTGGACGGTGCGTCCGGACTCGACCGTGGGGCCTTCGACGCCCTGCTCGATCTGCTCGGCCGCACTCTCGAACCCGTCTACGGATTCCGCTCGTTGCTGGCGTTCAAGGCGAAGTTCCAGCCCCGCTACCGGCCGCTGTACATGGTGTTCCCGGACCCGGCGGCGCTGCCGGCCATCGGGATCGCGGTCGGTCGTGCCTATCTGCCGCACATGTCGCTCGAGGAAGGTGGCCGTCTGGTCACACATCTGTTGCGCCGATGACGGTTGCTCACGTCCTCACTCCTCGACCGTGATCTCCGCGGCGTCGTCGTAGAAGCACACGTATCCCTCGATGAACTCCATGCCGGGGAACGGCTCGGGATACGACCATGCGACGTTGTCCTCGGGCGGCGTGCCGGAGAACGACCAGTACCGGGCGATGCCCTTGTAGGGGCAGCTCGTCCGCCATTCCGATTCCGCGAGCACCGAGAAGTCGACGTCCTCGGGCGGCAGGTAGTAGCGGGTCGGCAGGCCGGTCTCGAACACGAGCACAGGATTGCGGGTCTCGCCGACCACGACGTCGCCGATGGTCACGCGCACGTGGCGCGAGCTGCGCAATGCGTCGACTCGGTGAAAGGGATCGCGCGGATGGGTGAACACTTCGGTCTCCTCCTCGAACCACCGCTCGCCCTCGTCGAGGTCCTCGCCCGGCCCCGTCTCACCCCACCGGAACCACTGGAAGACGAGGCGGTCGTCGAGCCCGTCGACGTCGAGCTGGCAGACGGGTGAATAGGCCCGCCGGTCGCCGACGACGATGTCGTACCACTGCCACACGTCCTGCCGGGATCGGCTGGGCGACACGGAGGCCGAGATCAGGTCGAGCCGGACGTGCTCACGGGGGAAGGCATAGAACGGGACGGGTTTGCCCGGTGCCCACACCAATACGGCCCGGCTGCTGTCGACCACGGTCCGGCCGAACCACTCACCCCTGATCCGGCGCTCGGTGGGTTCGTAGAGATAGTCGTCGGTCTCCGGTGGGCGTCGGAGCACAGCGGTCTTGCGGGCAGCCATATGTCGACCGTATCGCGCCGTTCGAAGGAAGGGACCGGACCGGTCGAGCAGAGATCCGGGAACCGAACCCATCCGCCCGCCACCCGGCTCCGAATACGGGACGAGGCGGCGTGAGGGCCGTCACCCGAACCGACCGAGAAGAACCGATACGACACCCGAACAGCTCCGGCGGCGACCAGAGGAACACCGACATGCACCCATCCGAAGCCCGGCCCGACGACAACCGGCACCCGCATCCGTCCGTAGGTTTTCTCCAGTTGTTCATGGAAGCGCGCACCCGCGTGGAGCAGGTGACGCCACGCGTACAGGGAGGGAAGGCATGAGATCCGTCAGTGGCCCCGCCGAGTCCGTCGTCGTGGTGGGGGCGGGCCTCGCGGGGTTGTCCGCAGCGCTCCATCTCACCGGAGCCGGCAAGCGCGTCACCGTCCTCGAACGCGAGAACACGGTGGGCGGTCGCGTCGGTACGTACCCGGTCTTCGAGGACGGCCGGCATCTCTACGACATCGACAACGGGGCCAGTGTCCTGACGATGCCGGACCTGATCGCCGACGCGCTCGCCGCCGTCGGTGAATCCTTCGACTCGACCGCCCCGGCGCTCGCCCTCACCCCGCTCGCACCCGGCTACCACGCGCGCTTCGCCGACGGCACCGCCCTGAACGTGTACGCCGATCCGGACGAGATGACCGCCGAGATCGCGCGGGTGTGCGGCCCCGACGAAGCCGGCGGATACCGGCGGCTGCGCCGCTGGCTCGCGTCGATCTTCGACGCCGAGTTCGACCGCTACATCGACTCCAACTTCGACTCGCCGCTCGACCTGGTATCGACGCCCGCGGCGCTGCGGGACACCGCGAACCTGGTCCGGCTCGGCGGCTTCGGTCGCCTCGGAGCACGCGTCGGGTCCTTCGTGAAGGACGACCGGCTCCGGCGGATCTTCACCTTCCAGGCGCTCTATGCGGGAACCGCCCCGGCGACGGCCCTCGCGGTCTACGGCGCCATCGCCCACATGGACACCTCGCTCGGCGTCTACTTCCCGAAGGGCGGCATGTCCGCCATCGCCGCTGCCATGGCGGACGCCCTGATACGTAACGGCGGCACGGTGCACACCGGGATCGACGTGGCGGAACTGCGCGTCGAGGACGGCCACGCGGAAAGCGTGCGATCCGCGGACGGCCGGTACTTCACCGCCGACGCCTTCGTCCTCACCGCGGATCTGCCCGTGGTGGACGATCTGCTCCTCCGTGCCGGGGTCCTGCCACGCCGACGCAGCCGGAGCGCGACGGTCGCGTCGCCGTCCGCCGTCGTCTTCCACGGCACGGTGCCCACCGACGTGACCCGGGCCTGGCCGTCGGACTCCCACCACACCATCGATTTCGGTGCCGAGTGGTCGGAGACCTTCGCCCGGATCACGGCGCCGCGCGGTCACGGCCGGTTGATGGCGGATCCGTCGCTGCTCATCACGCGACCCGCCGTGACCGATCCGTCCCTGCGGGTCGTGCGGAGCGGCGTCGAGTGCGAGCCGGTCTCGGTGCTGGCGCCGTGCCCGAATCTCGCGTCCGCGCCTCTCGACTGGGGCCGTCTGGGAAGGCCGTACATGCGGGAGATCCAGCAGGTCCTCGAGCGTCGCGGCTACCGGAATCTGACGAGTGCCATGCGCATCGACCATCTCGACACCCCGCAGACCTGGGCGGACAAGGGGATGCTCGACGGCAGCCCGTTCTCGGCGGCACACCTCTTCCGTCAGACCGGTCCCTTCCGCCGACCCAACCTCGTGCCCGGGGTCGACAATCTCGTTCTCGCCGGGTCGGGCACCACGCCCGGAGTCGGCGTCCCGACCGTGATCATCTCGGGTCGGCTTGCCGCGGAACGTATCTCGGGTAGCAACTCCACCGGTTCCACGCCGGTGCCGGTCCCGATGGAAATGGGTGCGACGGCTCATGGGTGAACTCGACGCAATCGATCCCGGCCTGCACGAGGCGTACCGGCTGTGCCGTGAGCTCAACCGGCGCCACGGCAAGACCTACTTCCTCGCGACCCGTGTCTTCCCGGCGTCCAAACGTGCCGGGGTGCATGCGCTCTACGGATTCGCGCGGATGGTCGACGACATCGTCGACGTGAAACCGGTCGACGCGGCACCGGTTCTCGACGCGCTCGAACGCCGGCTCACCGATGCGCTCGGCGGCCGACCGCCGACCTACGACGAATTCGGTCTCGTATTACGAGCGCTCGTCGACACCACGCAGCGGTACGACATCCCGCACGAGTACTACTACGCCTTCCTTCGCTCGATGCGGATGGACATCCCCGGCACCGAGCTGTTCCGTTCGCGGTACCGCACGATGGACGAGCTGTCGGAGTACATGTACGGCTCGGCTGCCGTCATCGGACTGCAGATGCTGCCCATCCTGGGGACCGAGACGGAACGCGAGCGCGCCGAGGCTCCCGCCGCCGCACTCGGTGAGGCCTTCCAGCTCACCAATTTCATCCGCGACATGGGGGAGGACCTCGACCGCGACCGCATCTACCTGCCCACCGACACACTCGCCGCCTTCGACGTGGACGAGGACCTGCTGTGGCACTGCCGCAGGACGGGGCAGCGCGACGTGCGGCTCGAGCGCGCCCTGGCGCATCTGATCGCGCACACCCGCTCGATCTACCGTGTGGCCGAACCGGGCATCGACCTGCTCGACCCCGAGGTGCGGCCCGCGATGCGCACCGCCTTCGTGCTCTACGGCGACATCCTGAGAGCGGTGGAGGAGAGCGGATACCGGGTACTCCACCAGCGCGCACGCGTGTCGCGGCGCCGGCGCCTGTCGGTGGCGGCACCCCAGCTGGCCTCGGCCGGTTGGACCACACTGCGCACACGGTCGAGACTGGGAGTGGTCACCGCGCCGCAGGACCGGTGACACCTGCCCGGCCGAGCCGGCATTCGGACACGAATACAGAACAGGACATCACATGGAACAGGTCGTGCTGCTCGACGACGCAGGCCGCGCGGTCGGAATCGAGCCGAAGGCGACGGTGCACACCACCGACACCCCGCTGCACCTCGCCTTCTCGTCGTACGTCTTCGATCCCCACGGACACGTTCTGCTCACCCGGCGGGCCCTGGACAAGTCGACCTTCCCCGGTGTCCTGACGAACAGCTGCTGCGGCCACCCGGCTCCGGACGAGCCGCTCACCGAGGCCGTGCGCCGCCGGCTGGGTCAGGAACTCGGACTCGAGGTGCACGACATCGAGGTCGTCCTGCCGTCCTTCCGATACCGGGCGGTGATGGACAACGGCATCGTGGAGAACGAGATCTGCCCCGTCTTCCGGGTGCTGTACGACGGACCGGAGCCCACCCCCGAGCCGTCGGAGGTGCACGACACCGAATGGGTCGACTGGGGGGAGTTCTCCGAGGACGTCGTCGAGGGACGCCGTGAGGTGTCGGTGTGGTGCCGCGAGCAGGTCGAGCAGCTCCGGGAGCTCGGTCCCGACCCGCGGCGCTGGCCGGTGGCGTCCGCCGCGGATCTTCCGCACGCCGCGCCCGAGCGTCGATAGGGCGGCATCCGGCGAACGGGGTCGTTAACGTCGACCCCGTGATCGACCCGTCCGTCCTGATCCGCACGATCGTCGGTGTCCTCGCCCTTGCTGCGATCTCGACGGCGGTCCTGTGGGCGTTCCGCGCCCCGCACCGATTCGCGCCGGTCGGTGCCATCGCCCGCGGCGCGATCCAGCTCGCACTCATCAGCGTCGTGCTCTCCGGTGTCATCGCCGACGCCCGCTGGGTCGCCGTGGTGCTCGTGGTGATGTTCACCGTCGCGTGGTGGACGGCCTGCCGACGCATCGGGAGCGACGCCGTCGTGCGCGGGGTGACGGCCGCCGCGATGCTGACCGGCGTGCTCGTCTCGGCGGGTGTCGTCTTCGCCACCGGCGCGGTGGAGGCCACCCCGCGTTACGCGCTCGCGCTCGGCGGCATCATCATCGGCAACACGATGACGGTCGCGACCCTCGCCGGTCGCCGCTTCCACGACACCGTCGACGACCACTGGTCCGAGGTGGAGGGCTGGCTCGCGCTCGGCGCGACCATGCGGCAGGCGACGCTCTCACCCGCCCGGTTCGCCGTGCACACGGCGATGATCCCGTCGACCGATCAGACGAGGACCACCGGTCTGGTGACCCTGCCCGGAGCCTTCGTCGGCGCGATCTTCGGCGGGCTGTCACCGGTCGAGGCCGGACGGTTCCAAGTGGTGGTGCTCGCCGCGATCATGGCGACGGCCTCGATCACGTCCGTATCGATGGCGCTCGGTCTCGGCCGCGCCCTGCGGTACCGTCCCGTGGTCGTCGCGTGAGACGCATCGTCGTGCACCGGTCGCGAACGGGTGATCTCGACTGGATCCGGCACGTGGTGCTCTCCGACGACGAGGTGGGACGCGAGATGCGGAATCTGTCACCGCTGACCGTGATCTCGCCTCGGCCCGCGCAACGAACCGGCTCGAATCGTACCGACGAAGGGCAGAAGGCCGTCGCTGAATGCCTGTATCGGCGCCACCGGCTCGATTACCGTCGATCGATGATCTTGCCCTTTCCGAACTCGGTAGTAATTGTGGAGGCAGCCGCTGCCGAGGGAAGGATCGTCGATGTTGCTCGTAGCCAACCGGGGTGAGATCGCGTTGCGGATCGTCCGCACCGCCGGAGACCTCGGACTCGACACGGTCGCCGTTCATGCCACGGACGACGCCGACGCTCCGCACGTTCGCGCCGCCACGCGAGCCGAGGCCCTTCCGGGCACCGGTCCCTCCGCCTATCTCGACCCCGACGCGATCGTCGGCGTCGCCCGGGCGACCGGGTGCACGCTCGTGCACCCGGGTTACGGATTCCTCAGCGAGAACGCCGCCTTCGCGCAGACCTGCGCGGATGCCGGGCTCACCTTCGTCGGACCGTCCCCGCAGGCGCTGCGCGTCCTCGGCGACAAGCGCGCCGCCCGTGAGGTGGCGGACGAACTCGGCATCCCGGTGATCGCCGCCGTCGAGGCCAGGGATCCGGATTCCGTGCG
>NZ_AJVB01000183.1:0-7093 GCF_000278445.1 Rhodococcus sp. R1101 | reverse complement strand
GGATACCCTCACCGACCGTCCCGACTTCGCTCTCGTCGGGGTGCTGCGGGTACCGGAGGAACAGACCAGTCCGGGCCGGGCGATTGTGCGCCGCATCGGTTACGCCCTGGCTGCGCTGACCGCGGCGGTGATCGTGGTGTACATGGGCAGGGACGGCTACCGCGATGCCCAGGAGAACCCGCTCTCGTTGCTCGATTGCATCTACTACGCCACGGTGTCGCTGTCGACCACCGGTTACGGCGACATCACTCCGCTCACCCCGCAGGCCCGGCTGGTCAACATCCTGGTCATCACCCCGCTGCGAGTGTTCTTCCTCATCGTGCTGGTCGGCACCACCTTGTCGGCGCTGACCGAAAGTTCCCGGCAAGCGTTCAAGATTCAGCGGTGGCGCCGCCGCACTCGCAGTCACACCGTGGTCGTCGGGTACGGCACGAAGGGACGCAGCGCTGTCGATGCGCTGCTCGCCGAGGGACTCGCTCCGTCGGAGATCGTGGTGGTCGATGCCGATCCGGTGAGTCTGGACATCGCGTCGCGTCAGGGTCTGGTGACCGTGCAGGGGTCGGCCACCAAGTCGGACGTGCTGCAGCTGGCCGGAGCCCGGCATGCCGGCTCGATCATCGTGGCCGTCAATCGCGACGACACCGCCGTGCTCGTCACCCTCAGCGCTCGTCAGCTCGCGCCGCAGGCGCGCATCGCCGTCGCGGTGCGCGAATCGGAGAACACCCATGTGCTGCGCCAGTCCGGTGCCGATACGGTCGTGGTTTCCGCCGAGACGGCGGGCCGGTTGCTGGGATTGGCTCCTGCCACTCCCACGGTGGTGGAGATGATCGAGGATCTGTTGACTCCCGAGGAGGGGTTCGCCGTCTCCGAACGCGGTGTCGAGCCGCACGAGCACGGGCTTTCGCCGCGGGAGCTGCCCGTCATCGTGCTCGGGGTCGTCCGTGACGGACGGCTGATCCGGGTGGATTCTCCCGAGCTCGGCGTCATCGTCGCCGACGACCGGCTGTTGTATCTGCGTTCGGTGTCCGTGTAGGGAACAGCCTGCGTCCTCGGATGATCGTTCCGTGGGGGCAACGACCGATGACGGCTCCCTTACCGGAACAGGACCGGGGGTGTGCCGGCACGTTCGGGTCAGAACTGATATCCACGCCGGAGGTCGTCGACGATGCGCGGCCGATCCAGGGTCGACGGTGCCATCTCGCGAGGCTGCCGATCGAGCGGAAAGACCGAGGCTGCAGCGAGAGTCGCGGAATCGAGAAATCTTCGCGGTGCGGCATTCGCCGACAGTGCCGGTGTCGCCGGTGTGCCGGCCTGCGCGAGGACGAACCCCCAGTCGCCGAAGCTCGGTACGTGCACGTGGTACGGGGCCACACCGAGTCCCGCGGACTCGACGGTCGACACCGTCCGCCAATACGCATCCGGTGTCGAATACGGGCTGCCCGACTGCACGGTCATCAGACCGCCGGGGTTCAGCACCGACGCCGTCAGCCCGTAGAACTCCGTCGAATACAACCGTCCCAGCGTGGGGGTATCCGGGTCCGGCATGTCGACGATGATCGCGTCGAATCCCGCACCGGTGTACTCGCGCAACCAGCGGAAGGCGTCGGCGGTGACCACCGTCACCCGCTCGTCCTGTAATGCGCCGCCGTTGAGCGCGCTCAACCGAGTGTTCGCCAGTTCGAGCACCATCGGGTCCAGCTCGACCTGAACGACTTCCCGCACGTGCGGGTGGCGTAGGAGTTCCCGCGCGGCGAGTCCGTCACCGCCCCCGAGTACGAGCACCCTGCCGGGATCGCGGGCGAGCGCCGGATATACCAGGGCTTCGGTGTAGCGATGTTCGTCGCGGCTCGAGAACTGCAGGTCACCGTCGAGATACAGTCGCACGTCGTCGCCGCGGGCGGTGACCACGATCTCCTGGTAGTGCGAACGCTGCGCATGCACCACAGGGTCCGGATAGAGCCGCTGCCGCGCTGTGATCTCGATATCGGATGAGCGCGCCAGCAGAACGCCGAGCAGCGTCGCGGCGAGCAGCAACGCCACCGAGGACAATGCTCGCGTAGCCGGTCCGAGGTGCCCGCGCAGCAGAAACAATGCCGCGATCGATGCTGCCGCCAGGTTCACCATGCCGGTCAGCGCCGCACCACGGATCATTCCGACCGACGGCAGCAGCAGCAGGGGCCACACCAGACCTCCGATCAGCGCGCCCGCGTAGTCGGCCGCATTGAGGTCGGCGAGGATCTTGCCGGTATCGCGAGCACCGGCACTGCGACCGGTCTGCAGCAGCGTCATGAGCAGCGGGACCTCCGCGCCCACCAGCATCCCGATGGCTGCAGTCGCCGCGACGAGCACCCACGTCGACGATCCGACGTAAGGTGAACGCCACGTACAGAACGGTGGCGCTCGTCCCGCCGACCAATCCGAGAACGACCTCGACCGCGACGAATGCCGTCGCGGCGTAGGGGAGCAGCGGTTTGGCGGCAAGCGCACCGACTCCCAGTGCTGCCACGAAACCGGCCACGATGAGCGAGGTTTCCGTGATTCCGCCGCCGGTGAGGCTCGCCGACAACGTCAGAAGTGCCAGTTCGTACACCAGTCCGCACGCGGCGCAGGCGGCGACCGCTGCCAACAGTAGTGCCCGCGCCCGCCGGCCGAGAGGTGGCGCACCGGCGTCGAGATCCGGAGTCGTCACCGCTGTCACGACAGCGCTGCGGCGTTGACCAACCCGATCGAGAACAGGGTGATCGCCACGGCCCATGCGGCACCGCTCGTGCGGGGCTCGGCGACCAGTGCCGTGATCCGGCCCGGCAGTACACGATTCATGATGAGCAAGGCGGTGGCTTGCAGCACCACGCCGACCAGTCCGTAGACGAGCGAGTCGGCGATCCCCTGCGCGAACCCGTCGGAGCTGGTGACGATCGCGGTCACCACGATGACCGCGAGCGCCAGGTGATTTCCTGCGAGTAACAGTGCCGCGTTGGGGTTGCGGTCCACATAGACCTGGTGACGCAGGTTCCCGGGCGTCAACCCGTCGAGCACGGCGAATCCGAGTGCGAGAACGCCGACACCGACAGCGAAGTAGATCAGTGTCCCGATCACTCCCAGCACGAGCAGGAGGGGGTCCACGGCGCCGATCTCGAGGTCGGTTGCCGACAGGGTGGAGATCATTCTTTCGAGGTTCCGATCTGGTGAGTTCGTTATTTCGCACTTCCCGATCCACCGGACAGGTTGCCGGCGGCCGGAGAACCAGGGGTGAAGCCCGGCCCGAGGAACACGAAACCGCCGCTGCTGAAGCGCCCGTCGATGTCTTCGACGGTGATGGTGCTGCCACCCTCCGGCGCAGCACCGACCGTGACGATGTCGTCGTCGTATCGGAGGTATTCGTTGCCGCCGTCCGCCTTGCGTGCGGCCGGTTCGTCCTCCGCGATGATTCGGGAGACCGTGGTACCCACAGGATCCGGAGAATGATAGGTGTCGATATCACCGGAGGTGCCACGGTAGTCGTAGGTGTCGGCGATGTGGTCGCGTGCCTGACTCCCGCATGCCGTGGTCGCGAGGACCGCGATACCGACCAGCGAGCCGATGACGATTCGTCTCACGGCCGCCACCGGCTCTCGGTCTCGACGATCACGCCCGTGTCGACGGACGGATAGAGATGCCAGGTCCGCCAATGCCATTCGCCGGCATCTGCGGTGCCGGAGAGCACGGTGAGCGCGTCGTCGTTCCCCGGGAACCCTGCACACAACCATCCGGGTGCGGAGCGGGCCGTAGCGCGCAGTCGGTTCGCCCGCTGCGCCAGTTCTGCGCGCTGCACCGTCGCGGTGCGACTGCGGAACAGGTAGCCGTCCCGGTCGTGACGCTCGGGGAGCGGGTGTCCGCCCGCCCCGACCGCGTCGCACGACACTTGTTCGGTGAGAGTGCGTCGTCCGGATTGCGCTGTGACCACGTGGGAGGCGCCGAGTACCCCGAGGGTGAGAATGCCTGCGGCGGAATCGGTCAATCGTGCGGACACGAGTGGTGGCGGTGCGGGAGCGTCGAGTACCAGTCCCAGCGCCGAGGCGGAAACATCACGCGGGACGATGTCCAGGATGTGCGTGCTCACCGGGCGGGTCCGGCATGGATGACCGTCAATTCGCTGCGGGTCACCGCACGTCCGGTGGACACCTCCCATGATCCGGCGCGAGACCATCGTTCGAACGCGAGCAGACCGGTGCGGTCGGCCGTGGCGTAGTCGGCGTAGTCCATGGTGCCGGTGGGAGCGGTTCCGGTTGTGCCTTCGGCGGTGAATCGGGCGGTGCCGTGTTCGAGTCGGCGGTAGACACGATCGTCGAGGATCACGTCACCGTCGGGTTGCAGGCCCGTGCCCTCGCGACGCATCCACAGGGTCATCTCGAGCTCACCCTCGTCGTTCTCGACGGTGAGCCAGCGGCGACCGGTCGACCCGTCGAGGAGATGCTCGTACCAGCGGTAGCCTTCTTCGTCGAGTGTGAGAGTGCCGCGGACGACGTGGTCGATACCCGCGTAGGTGATGATGTCGCCGACCCCGATCCCGAAGGGGTCCCACACCTCCGGATAGTCGGCGAGTGGATCCACCCTGGCAGGTGGTGCTGTGGGTGTGCGGGTGCGGATCACCACCACGACGGCAGCCGCGACCACAGCGACGATCAGCAGGACGAGCAGGACTTCGGTCATCGAACACCCCGGGTCGGCGATATTTTCCGGGGCCGACCCTACCGGCCGGCCCGGCAGATCACGGGACCGCGGCACTCCGACGGTCAGGCCCGGGTGGCGGCATCGCGTCCCGCGACACGACCGAACGCCAGAGCGTCCCCGATGTGGAACCCGCCGTCCTTCCGCCAGCTGTAGGTGGAACTGATTTCACCTGCCGCATAGAGACCGTCGATCACCTCGCCCCGAGTGTCGAGAACACGCGCTCGCCCGTCGCGTCGGGGTCCGCCGTTGGTCCACCCCAGCAACGGAGTGATCCGCAGGGCATGGAACGGAGCCTCGATCACAGGCCCGAGTTTCTCCGGAGTCCGCCCGAAGTGCTCGTCGCGTCCACTCGCGCACGCAGCGTTGTAGCGGGCGACGGTATGTTCCAGCGTGTCGGCGTCCACCCCGATCAGGTCGGCCAGTTCGGCCGGCGAATCCGCACGCTCGATCCAGCCCTTCTCGATCTCTGCGCTGTTGTCGGTGCTCCAGAGGGATCCGTTCATGAGGAGATTCCATCCGACCGGCAGGATGTCGGGTGCCGGACTCAGAGGTCCGGCCGTGCGCATCTGCTCGTCGAAGATCAAGTAGAAGGGCCGGAGGGGGAACAGCTCGTAGGATCCTGCGCGCAGGATGTGTCCGTGGAACGGATCGGCGGTCTCGTCCATGAATCGGCGGCCGTCGTCGCCCACCCACAGATAGTTGTGTGCATTCCACAACGCGAGGTAGTGGCCCTGACTGTCGTCTCCGCGAACACCGGTGATGGTCATCATGTTTCCCATGTGCCACAGATCGGCGCCGACCGCTTGCGCCATCTTGTGACCGTCGCCGGTGGCGGCAGGTGATCCCCACAGGACGTGCTCTTCGACCCGCAGATAGTCGCGCACCATGGCCGGGTCGGCTTGGAAACCGCCTGTGGCCAGGACGACGCCGCCGCGCGCTCCGATACGCCGAGGGCCGTCCGCGCCGCGCACTTCGATGCCGGCGACCTCACCGTCGTCGACGATCAGGCGGACGGCCGGTGTCCCGAACCGGATCTCGATACCTCGCCGGGTGAGGGCGCTCTTCAGGAAGTCGTACAGCAGGGCGTTTCCCATCCGTCCTGCGATGGTGTCCATTCCCGCGTAGCAGTCGCTGCCCTCGACGGCGAGATATTCGGGTTCGGTGTGGTAGTCGCTGCTCATGGCGACGTCGGCACCGAGTTCTTCCAGCCAGCCCGAGATCAGGGCTGTTTCTCGCGCCCAGACGTCGACGACGTCGTCGGCCACCGGGAACGGACCGTTGAGGGCGCGAAGGAAGGTTCGCGCGCGGTCCGGATCGCTGTTGACCCACCAGCCTCCGCCGGACACTCGCGTGTTACCACCCGCCTCGTGCTCGCCGCACTTCTCCACCACGAGGACATCCCTGCCGGCCTGGTGCGCTGCCAGTGCTGCGGCGGAACCCGCGGCCCCGGAGCCCACGACCACGACGTCGTGTACTTCGTCGAACCTGTCGACACCCATCTATGTCCTCACCTTCTCCGGTCGACTCCCACCGCATGCCGATGTGACGTGGATCATCTCGGCTGCGGAGCGGATGTGCTCCGGTTCTTCCGTCCAGTGGAACGTTTTTCGGGGCTCGTTCCGGGAGGCGCGGTATCTCAGCGGTCGCAGGGTTGGAGAGGGGACCGACCTTCTCCGAGGGCGTCGAAGAAGGCGAGGGCATCCGACGCGGCAGCAGGAACGGTCGGTACATGTTCGAGTCCGTCGTAGACGGTGTAACCGACGGGCGAACCGCCGGCGCACAGTGATTCGACCAACGCTGCAGAACCCGGTTCGGTCACGGCGGTGTCGCCGCCGCCCTGCAGGATCAGTGTCGGCACGCGGGGGCTGAGTCGATCGGGGTTCTGCTCTGTCAGATAGGAGACCAGCGGCGCGAAGTCTGCGTCGGGTCGGATCACCTCGTCGAGCGGTACCGATTCCGCGAGTTCCCAGAGGATGTCGGTGCAGCCGCCCTTCGCGGCATCGAGCAGAGGTGTCATCTTCTCGGTGACGTAATCGTAGGGACTCAACTCCTCGTCGGCCGCATGGGCGCCGAGCAGGATCAGCGGTAGGTAACCGAGGACGGCACGCGACTCGGGACCTCCGGCTGCGAAGTATTCGACGGTGTCACCGAGGTTGTTTCCCGGTGCGATCGACACCGCTCCCCGCAAGTCGAGTTCGGGTGCCAGATCGGATCCGCGATCTGCGGCGAACAATGCTGCGTGCCCTCCTTGGCTGTGTCCCGCGGCGTACCAGACCGTGCCGATATCGGGATCCAGGCGGCGTGCTGCGCGCACGATGTCGGTGACGGCCGCCGCCTCGGAATCGCCGTTGATGTACGGGTGGACCCCCGGCGTTCCGAGTCC
>NZ_AJVB01000182.1:0-7101 GCF_000278445.1 Rhodococcus sp. R1101 | reverse complement strand
CGGCCGACGATCTCGCCCGGAACGCGATCCCGGTCGACGACATCGAACCGCTCCTGATGCTCGTCTCCGAGGACGACGAGTTCGATCTCGTGCAACCGGCAGAATCCGAAGAGACTGCGACGCAGGATGACCCGGATGCAGGGGTGGGTGGCCGTCGGGAGATGATCGTCTTTCCCGACGGGGCGCCGGCGGGTCACGGACCGGGAGATCTGCTCGCCCTCACCGCGCGGGACGGCCGCCTGTCGTTCGCGCCGGTCCACGGTGAAGTCCGAAGAGGCGTGAGCGAATTCGTGCACGCGCTCGAGCAGCGGATCGCCCGCGAACAGGTGGCGAGCCTCGAGACCGCGTTCGTCGACGTACTCGCCGAATCGTCCGGGACATTCTCCGCGCCGTCCCTGCCGATCGGGGAACTTCTCGCCGAGGCCGGCTTGGTGCGCAGTGGAGATCTGGTGGCGCCGAAGGGATTCGACTTCGACGGATACTTCGACCGGGCGATGTTCGAGATCTACGCCGAACAGCTCGGGATACCCGTCGACGCCGTGCCGGGTGTGGCCCTGTTCGCGTCGCTGGTCGAAGCATTCGAACGCGGCGACGACGACGATTTCGAAGAACGCTTCGCCGTGGGGAAGTCGGGTCTGTACTCGGTGCTGTCCGATCCCGAGATCGCCGAGACCGTCCACGACGAGCTGGTGGGGGAGAAGCTTGCCCCCGAGGCGATCGAGCAGGCTGCGCTGTGGTTGCTCGATCACGCGCCCCGGCGCGCGGCGGGCGCGGCGCACTGGATCGCCGGCCGCGCGGCCGAGTCCACCGGACGGATCGCGGAGGCCGAACGGCACTACGAACGTTCGGCCGATCTCGATTCCGCCTTCGACCTGCCGTTGTTCGATCTGGCACGGTTCGCCTCCGACCGCGGGGATGCGGTGCGGGGTCTGTCCTTGCTCGCCCGGGTGCCGGGTGGCGACGAACATCCCCTCTACGAACTGCTCGACCGGTACCGGCCGAAGGAGGTCCCGGGCCTCGGCCGCAACGACCGTTGCTGGTGCGGGTCGGGCCGCAAGTACAAGGCATGTCACCTCGGACGCGCCGAGCATTCGCTCGAGGAGCGGTCCGACTGGCTGTACATGAAGGCGGCCATGCACGCCCTGGAACCGGCGTGGGCGGAACACCGGGTCGCCCTGGCGGAGGCCCGTTCGGGTTACGGGGACGACGACGCCGTGGCCGAGGCGGTCGCCGATCCGCTCGTCGAGGACGTCCTGTTGTTCGACGCCGGCGCGTTCGCCGATTTCGTCGAGCGTCGCGGGGAGTTGCTGCCCGAGGACGAGTCGGAGCTCGCCCGCTCCTGGCTCGCCGTCGCGCGGTCGGTCTTCGAGGTCGAGGCGAGTGTGCCGGAGGAGACGCTCGTGCTGCGCGATGTCCGCACCGACCGGGTGGTGGAGGTGTCCGCGCCCTGGCTGACGGGTGAGATACCCGCCGGCACGCTGCTGTGTGCCCGCGTCATGCCGGTAGGCGAAGGGCGATGGGTGATGCCGGGCGGATGCGAGCCGGTGACGGAGGATCAGCGGGAGACGCTCGTCGCCCTGCTGGCCGAAGAGGCGGTCGATCCCGTGGACATCATGGACGTCCTGACCCATCCGGACGCCGCCGAATTCTATCCGGCTCCGTAGTTCAGGTCACTCCGGTCACAAGAATCCCACCGGTCTCAATACTGGAACGTGTTCCTGAATATATGTGATAAGAACATTCGGAAGCCGTACTGGTGATCGACCTCACAGTTACGGTGGGAGCGGTTGATGGACGGATGTGGGGGTAGCGGATGTCGATGGACCCGTCTGCGGTCATCGTGGCAGTGGCTACGGCAGCAAGTGCGCTCGTGCAGGGCGTGGACCTACCGGCAGAGATCAAGGATCGGATCGACGGGGCGATCGAGTCGTTCGAGGCAGGTGCGGAGAACACCGACACGGACGTGGCGAATTTCGTCGCCTCGTTGCCCGAACCGATGCAGCAGGGTGCCCAGCAGGCGGTCGCGGACGCGACGGCGGCGGTCGCGGGGGCGATCGAGCCCCACCTGCCCGAGGAAGCGGCCGCAGAGTTGCATCCCGCCGATCCGCAAGCGCTTCCGCCCGTCCTGGCGCCCGAACCTCCGGCCGCCCGGCCCGGGCCGTTCGGGATACCGGTGCAGCCACCGGTCACCGGCGCGCTCGGAAACCCGCAGCCGGGACCCACGATCCCGGGCCCCGGGATCACGTTGCCGTCGATCCCGGCGATCCTTCCCGGAACGCGACTCGCGCCCATCGGCGCGATCGCGGTGTTCGCGCCGTGGCTGAAGAAAGCGGGCGAACTGTGCGAGGGTGTCTCGGCGCCGGTCCTCGCCGCTCTCTACTCCGCAGAGAACGGTTTCCGGTACGGCCCGACCGCCCCGGTCTCCCCGGTCGGTGCGCGCGGCCCTGGGCAGTTCATGCCCGGTACCTGGGACCAGTACGGCAAGGATGCCGACGGCGACGGCAAGGCCGACGTCCTCGGCATCGCCGACCCGGTCATGGCCTCGGGCAACCTCCTGTGCGACAACTACAAGCTCATCGACGACTGGAAGAAGCGCGGCCTGGTCGAGGGTGACACGCTCGATCTGACCCTCGCGGCCTACAACGCGGGGGTCGGCGCGGTGAAACGTTCCGGTGGCATGCCGTCCGGTCATCCCGACTACGAGAACCAGACGAAGCCCTACGTCGCGAAGATCCGGGCGACCGAGCACGTCTTCGCGCGTATGCTCTCGCCGTTCCTGGGCCGGGGTATCGGAGGCGGCGCCGGCGACATCGGCAACCGCGTCGTCGACCTCGCGTTCAAGTACCTCGGCCTGCCGTACGTCTGGGGTGGCGGCAACATCAACGGGCCGTCCGGTGGCGGATTCGACTGTTCGGGCCTGACCTCGTACGCCGTCTTCGCCGCGACGGGTGTCGCGCTGCCGCGTACGTCCGAGACCCAGTGGCACGTCGGCACCGAGATACCGCTGTACGCGGCACGTCCCGGCGACCTGCTGTTCGGCAACTGGCAGGCCGGTGGCCCCGGCCACGTCGCCATCTACATCGGCGGCGGGCAGATGGTGCACGCACCCACTACCGGCGACGTCGTGCGGGTGGGGCCGGTCTTCCCCGGCATGAAGGCGCGCCGCATCTTCTGAGAAGGCGCACCTTCCGGAAACCTGCCGGGAATGCACGAGGGCCCGACCGGAGAACATCCGGTCGGGCCCTCTGCACGAAGCTCTGCCTAGGAGCTCTGCTTCACGGGATCAGCCGCGGTAGGGTTCCGCGCTCACCAGCGTCACCTTCATGGTGTTGCCGTTGGGCAGGTTGTACTCGCGGGTCTCGCCGACCTTCGCGTCGATCAGGGCGCCACCGAGGGGCGAGCTGGGGGAGTAGGTCTCGAGCTCGCTGTTGCGGGCACCCTCTTCGCGGGTCGCGATCAAAAACGTCTCCGTGTCGGTCTCGTCGCCTCCGTAGTAGACGGTCACGACGGAACCGGGGAGGGCGACGCCCGACTCGGTCGGAGCGACGCCGACCTTGGCGGTGCCCAGCAGCTCCTGGAGCTGACGGATGCGGGCTTCCTGCTGGCCCTGTTCCTCGCGGGCCGCGTGGTAGCCGCCGTTCTCCTTGAGGTCGCCTTCCTCGCGACGCTCGTTGATCTCGGCGGCGATGACAGGACGATTCGCGATGAGCTGGTCCAGCTCGGCCTTGAGTCGGTCGTACGACTCCTGCGTCAGCCAGGTCACCTGGGTCTCGGTCATCCTCGATCACTTCCTTCGGGTTGGAGCCCCCGGCTCCGTGGACAAGTCGTGCACATGCAACGACCGCAACAGCACGACCGCCGTCGTCCCCCCATGGCTTCAGGCTGAACGGAAGTCGTACTGTCTGTTGATGCTCTTATGCAGCAATACACGGCCCCAAAGGGTGGAACCGTGTATCCGGCCATTTTAGCATCTTTGCGGTCCGCACTCCGGGAAAGCGCTGGAAGGGGGGTGTGGGAGCAGGATCAGGGTGCGCGCAGATAGTCGGGAGCCTCGGTACTGCACCCGTAGCTGTCGCCCATACCGGGACGCTGGGACGTCTTCACCGTGGAAGTGAGCACGACGGTCTGCGAATCGGACGCGGGGACGAGAACCTCGCGCCGGCCCGTCTCGCTCCCGTCCTTCGAGCGGGCCCGGATGATGCAGACGGAATCCTGCGACGGATCGTCGCGCGTGACCTTGAGTTGGATGTCGATGGTGCTGTCGTCGATGATGTCGAAGGCGACGACCTCCGACTCGATCGGAGTCGAGTTGTTCTGGAACAACACGAACGCCAGGACGAGCCCCGCGAGCAGGCCGGCCACGGTGAAACCCCAGCGTTTGCCGCGTGTCGATACGCCGGGGCCGGGGTATCGGGACGACGGGTACCGGTCGGTGGGGGTGGTGTTGCTCATCACTTTGCTTTCGCAGCGGGAGAATGGATCGGGCGTCGCCGCAGGGCCACGGCTGACGACGGAATTATCAGGTGGAACTATAGAGGACGGATCCGGTGCGACCGCGACGCGGGCGCGGGGACGGTTCCGGCGAAGCAGACGACCTGAGGTGGAGGAATACACGTGAGCGGACTACGGCTCATGGCCGTGCACGCCCATCCCGACGACGAGTCGAGCAAGGGCGCGGCCACGATGGCCCGGTACTCGGCCGAGGGGCACGAGGTCCTGGTGGTCACGCTCACGGGCGGAGAGCGCGGCGACATCCTGAACCCCGCCATGGACGTACCGGGCATTCGCGAACGCATGAGCGAGGTGCGTCAGGAGGAGATGGCCGAGGCGGCCCGCATCCTCGGAGTGCGCCAGCAGTGGCTCGGCTTCGTCGATTCCGGCCTGCCCGAGGGCGACCCCAAGCCGCCGCTGCCCGAGGGATGCTTCGCGGTCATCCCGCTCGACGAACCGGTCCGCCGGCTCGTGCAGGCGGTGCGCGAGTTCCGTCCCCACGTCATGACCACCTACGACGAGAACGGCGGTTACCCGCACCCCGACCACATCCGGTGCCACGAGGTGTCGGTCGCGGCGTACGAGGCGGCGGCCGATCCGGATTTCCATCCGGAGCTGGGCGAGCCCTGGGCGGTGCGCAAGCTGTACTACTCGCACGGTTTCATCCGTAAGCGGCTCGAGTTGTTCCGCGACGAGTACGAGCGTCGCGGGGAGCCGTTCCCCATGGAGCAGTGGCTCAGCAAGTGGCGCACCGAACAGGGCGACATCATGGGACGCGTGACCACCCAGATCACCTGTGGCGACTACTTCCCGAAGCGCGACGACGCGCTGCGGGCGCACGCCACCCAGATCGACCCCAACGGATCGTTCTTCGCGGTGCCGTTGGACATTCAGCAGAAGGTGTGGCCGACCGAAGAGTTCGAGTTGGCCAAGACCCGCGTGACCACGGAGCTTCCGGAGACGGATCTGTTCGCGGGCATCGAGGACGGACAGGGCGAATGACGATAGGTACGCTCGCGGTCGAGGTTCTGGCCGTCGAGGTTCTGGCCCAGGAGCCGACCGGCCCCGAGTTCGGCAAGGCGTCCCCGCTCGGACTCGCCATCGTGGTGGTCCTGCTGGTCGCGACCGCGCTGCTGATCTGGAACATGAACAAGCGGCTGAAGAAGCTGCCCGAGAGTTTCCATCCGGAGCATCCCGGGCCCGACCAGGCCGTGGACGACGGCACGTTGCCGGGTGCGATTCCCGGCACCGTGGATGCGGAGGGGGCGGACGAGCCGAAGAAGGTCACCGGTCCGGAGCGTCCCGAACCCACCAAGGGAAGCTGACGACCCTCCTCCACCGAGGGGGCTCCTTCCGTAGCGTGGGGGCATGGCGAATCGACTGGCCGACGCCCTGAGCCCCTACCTGCGGCAGCACGCCGACAATCCGGTCCACTGGCAGGAATGGGGCGAAGCCGCTCTCGCCGAGGCGGTCGAGCGCGACGTGCCGATCCTGCTGTCGATCGGCTATGCGGCCTGCCACTGGTGTCATGTCATGGCGCACGAGTCGTTCGAGGACGAGGCCACCGCCGCCGTCATGAACGAGAACTTCGTGTGCGTCAAGGTCGACCGCGAGGAACGACCGGACATCGACGCGATCTACATGAACGCGACCGTCGCGACGACAGGCCGGGGCGGGTGGCCGATGACCTGCTTCCTCACGCCCGACGGTGGCCCGTTCTATTGCGGCACGTACTACCCGAGCACGCCGCGTGGGGGCATGCCGTCCTTCACGCAGCTGCTCCATGCGATCACCGACACGTGGCACAACCGTCGCGACGAGGTCGCGCAGGCCGCCGAGGCCGTCGTCTCCGAACTCCGTCGCAGCGGCGGTGGACTGCCCGCCGGGAGTGTCGCGATCGACGGTGCTCTGCTCGACGCGGCGTCGGCCGCGATCGCCGCCGACGAGGACCGCGAACACGGTGGGTTCGGTGGCGCACCGAAGTTCCCGCCGTCGAACCTGCTGGAGGGACTGCTGCGCGGATACGAGCGCACCCGCTCCGCCGACACGCTCGGTCTCGTCGAGCGCACGACCGACGCGATGGCGCGGGGCGGGATCTACGACCAGCTCGGGGGCGGGTTCGCGCGCTACAGCGTCGACGCCGCGTGGACGGTGCCGCACTTCGAGAAGATGCTCTACGACAACGCGCTGCTGCTGAGGCTGTACGCGCACCTCGCCCGGGTGACCGGTGCGGAACTGCCGACGCGCGTCGCGCGGGAGACCGCCGAGTTCCTGCTGCGCGACCTGATCACCCCCGACGGCGGATTCGCGTCGGCCCTCGACGCCGACACCGACGGGGTCGAAGGCCTCACCTATGTGTGGACGCCCGACCAGCTCGTCGAGGTGCTGGGCCCGGACGACGGTCGGTGGGCGGCGGACGCGTTCACCGTCACCCCCGGCGGCACCTTCGAGCACGGCACCTCGGTGTTGCAGCTGCTCGACGAGCCGGACGATCCGGCGCGACTCGCCGACGTGCGGGCCCGCCTGTTCGCCGCTCGCACACAGCGCCCCCAGCCCGGACGCGACGACAAGGTCGTCACCGCATGGAACGCCTTCGCGATCACCGCGCTG
>NZ_AJVB01000181.1:0-7182 GCF_000278445.1 Rhodococcus sp. R1101 | reverse complement strand
GGGTGTTGACCTCGAGGAAGGACACGGTGTCGCCCTGCACGAGGTACTCGACCGTGCCGGCGCCGTAGTAACCGGCCTCGCGGCAGATGGCCTTGGCGGAGTCGTGGATGCGCTTGCGCTGCTCGTCGGTCAGGAACGGCGCGGGAGCCTCCTCGACCAGCTTCTGGAAGCGGCGCTGCAGCGAGCAGTCGCGAGTGCCGGCAACGATGACGTTGCCGTGCTGGTCGGCGATGACCTGGGCTTCGACGTGGCGGGCCTTGTCGAGGTACTGCTCGACGAAGCACTCACCGCGGCCGAAGGCGGCGACGGCCTCACGGGTGGCCGACTCGAACAGCTCGGGGATCTCCTCGATGGTCTGCGCGACCTTCATGCCGCGTCCGCCACCACCGAAGGCGGCCTTGATCGCGACGGGCACGCCGTACTTCTTCGCGAACTCGACGACCTCGTCGGCGTTCTTCACCGGGTCCTTGGTGCCGGCCGCCATCGGGGCCTTGGCGCGCTCGGCGATGTGGCGGGCGGTGACCTTGTCGCCGAGGTCGCGGATGGACTGGGGCGAGGGGCCGATCCAGATGAGGCCGGCGTCGATCACGGCCTGCGCGAAGTCGGCGTTCTCGGAGAGGAAGCCGTAGCCGGGGTGGATGGCGTCGGCGCCGGACTTGGCCGCGGCGTCGAGGATCTTGTCGAACACCAGGTAGGACTCGGCGGAGGTGGTGCCGCCCAGTGCGAACGCCTCGTCGGCGAGCTTCACGAACTGTGCGTCTGCGTCCGGTTCGGCGTAGACGGCGACACTGCCGTAGCCCGCGTCCTTGGCGGCTCGGATGACCCGCACAGCGATCTCGCCGCGGTTCGCGACGAGCACCTTCGTGATCTGCGCGCTGGCATGACTGGGCACGGAGCCTCCTGTTGATCGATCGTTAGGTTATTTCCGTCGACGGGCAGTCTAAGCGCCAATCGGATCGACGACGTAACCGGATGGCCCCTATACATTACGGCGGGCCTTCGAGCATCCGATGCTACTCACCGGTAGGTGGGACCGTCACCGTTTCCGGCTGCGCGATCCACGGCCCGCCGACCGCGACCTCGTGCATCAGCTCGCGGGCGCGTGCGATGAGGCGGGGGACGTTCTCGCCCGCGACCGTGTTGTCGGGGAATCGCGCCGACATGTTCACGCCCTCGGGGGTGCGATTGATCCAGATGTACACGTCGTGCGTGAAGCTGCGGCTGCGCAGGGCCCGGGCGTTCCATTCGGGCCACTGTGCTGCCATGGGAACGAACCGCACGTCCATGTAGGACACGACGAACCGGGGGCGGATGGGGACGCCGAGGAGTTCGCCCACCCGCACGAACGGCACTCGCGCACTCGCCCGGGTGCGGTGCAGTTCGTCGCCGGCGCGCATCGCCAGGACGTCGAAATCCGTTGTGCCCGTAAGGTTCAGGTCGATCGGTCGAAGGCCGACGAACCAGCCGAGCGAACCCGCCCAGATCGGGCCGGCGCGGGTGTGCGCGGGCGCGACGGTCCGGAACCGCTCGGCGCCGGTGATCTCGGCCGTCGCCCGGCCGAAACACGCCAGCACGCCGGCGAAGAAGCCCGTCCCCGCACGGCGGCAGCACGTGGAGAAGGCACTCGCCTCGTCGTCGTCGAACCAGCGCTCGGACAGTCGCTGCTGGGGTGTGGCGTGCGATGGTCGCGCACCGATCGGCAGGGGGAAGGCGGGTGGTTCGCCTCCGCATTCGGTCAGGGTGCGCCGCCAGATCTGCACCGCCTCGTGATGGTCGTCCAGCTGTGCGGACTCGTCCCGTTCGGCGGCGCCGAAATCGATGTAGCTCCCCACCGGGAACAGGTCGGCCGCGCGACCGGTGCGCTCCTCCTCGTAGAGCGCCGAGATCTCGTGCGCGACGAGTACCACGGAGTACCCGTCGATGATCGAGTGGTCGGCGCCGAAGAAGACCGTGAACCGCTCATCGGTGTCCTTCGCGCCCCCCGTGTCGCCGGCATCCCCGTCCGGCGTCCGCTCGAGCGTCGCGAAGACGTAGGACGGCCACAGATGCGGCGTCGTGTAGTCGTCGAACAGGCCGAGCAGGTGGTCGCGGATCGTGTCCGGATCGGCGGGATCGTGCCGGATGGGACGCACCGACACCCTGCCCGGCGGTGCGGTGCGCCGCACCAGGTCGTTCCCGCTCTGCTCCCCCGCGAGGTGGGCGTGGCTGCGCAGTGGTTCGTGCCGGTCGATCCAGCGTTGCAGGGCCCGCCGGAACCGTTCGGTGTCGACCGGCCCGGCGACCTCGAAGGCCGTGCCGAGCCAGGAGTCGCGGCCACCGCCGTACCGGATCCCCGAAGTGCGCCTCAGATGCGCCTCGTGGATGTACGAGGCGGGACGGGGATCCTCGCGCCAGTCGTCCTCGGCCGCGCAGGGCAGCCATTCGGTCAGCACGCCGGGAGGGATCCGGTAGTCGGCGAGCTCGGTGAACTCCATGACCGCGTCAGGTTCGGAGGTGCCGCTTGATGCGCGTGAGCATCGCGCTCATCCCTCGCAACCGCAGCGGGCTGACGGCCTCGGCGAGCCCGAGCGAGGCGTAGAAGTCGTCGGGCACGTCGAGGATCTCCTGCGCGCTGAGACCGTCGAGTCCCTGGTGCAGGATCGAGGCGAATCCGCGCGTGGTCGGCGCCTCGGGGGGTGCGCTGAAGTGGAGCTTCACCTGCGACCGGTCGGATGCGTCGACGGACAGGAACAGCGGCGACTGGCACTCGGGCACCGGCTCCATCGCCGCTTCCTCGAGTTCGGCGGGAAGCGGCGGGAGCTCGCGGCTGAATTCGAGAAGCAACTGCAGCTTGTCCTGACCTTCGACGGCAGCGAAGTCGTCGACGATCTCGGCGAGGGGGGCGGGGATGCTCATGCGGCCGGCGCTTCTCCGGGCTCGTCGCCCTTGGCGATGGGCACGCGGACCGCGTTGCCCCACTCGGTCCACGAACCGTCGTAGTTGCGCACGTTCGAGTACCCGAGCAGGTGGGTGAGGACGAACCACGTGTGGCTCGACCGCTCGCCGATCCGGCAGTAGGCGATCACGTCGGCGTCCTTCGCGATGTCGCCGTAGATCTCGTCGAGCTCGGCCCGGGCGCGGAACCGGCCGTCGGGCGCCGCGGCCTTCGCCCACGGGATCGACACCGCGGTGGGGATGTGACCGCCGCGCAGGGCGCCCTCCTCGGGATAGTCGGGCATGTGGGTGCGCTCACCGGTGTACTCCTGCGGCGACCGCACGTCGACCAGCGGACCCGCGCCCAGGTGGGCGAGGACGTCGTCCTTGAATGCGCGGATCGGGGCGTCGTTGCGCTCGACGACCGGGTAGCCGCTCGTCGTGGCGGACGGGATGTCGAGGGTGGTATCGCGGTTCTCGGAGATCCATGCGTCGCGGCCACCGTCGAGGAGGCGGACGTCCTCGTGACCGAAGAGGGTGAAGACCCACAGCGCGTAGGCGGCCCACCAGTTGGACTTGTCGCCGTAGATGATCACGGTGTCGGTGCGACGGATGCCCTTGCGGTCCATGAGCGCGGCGAACTGCTCGCCGTCGATGTAGTCGCGGGTGACGGGGTCGTTGAGATCGAGATGCCAGTCGATCTTCACCGCACCGGGGATGTGCCCCACGTCATAGAGCAGGACATCCTCGTCGGACTCTACGACCTTCACTTCGGGATGGCCGAGATGAGCGGACAACCACTCCGTCGACACGAGACGGCCGGGATCCGCATATGCGGCGAACGAAGGGTTGCTATCGGGTGCGACGGGCACATGGGCTCCTGAGGCTGTGGTGGCAGGTGCGCCGTCGATTCTAGGCGGTACCGTGACGGGACGTGACCCGCAGCAACCCTCACGCCGGGCGGCCGGCCCGCGCCGAACTCGCATCGCGGGACCACATCGACCTGCTGGTCCGCCGGTTCTACGAACGCGCACTCGCCGATCCCGTGCTCGCACCGGTCTTCGACGTCCTCGCCGTGGTCGGACTCGACGACCATCTGGTGGTCGTCGGCGACTTCTGGGAGCAGATCCTCTTCCGCACGACCCGTTATCGCGGCGCGTTCGTGCCGGTGCACCGGGCGCTGCACGGGCACCACGGACTGACCCCCGCCCGATTCGAGCGGTGGTTGCAGTTGTGGTGCGAGACCGTGGACGAGACGTTCCACGGAGTGGACGCGGACCGCGCGAAGGCCAAGGCCGGGGCGATGGTGACCTCGCTGCAGAAATCCCTGTACGGCGGCACGACCCGATAGGGCCGGAGACGGCCTAGTTCTCGAGCGACTCCAGGGGGATGGCGGCATTCTCGGCCCACAACCGCGCCACGGAGATACCGACCTCGGCGAGCAGGCGCCGCACCAGCGGGAGTCCGATGCCGATGACCGACGACGGATCTCCCTCGATGCGCTCGACGAACCAGCCACCGTGACCGTCGAGCGTGAAGGCGCCGGCCACTTCGAGCGGCTCACCGCTGTCGAGATACGCCTCGAGCTCCTCGTCGGTGGGGGTACCGAAGTGTACGACGGTGCCGCTGTGGTCGGCGACCTCGGCGACGACCTCGTCGTCCCGGACACGGAGCACGGCATGACCCGTGAGCAGCTCGCCGCTGCGACCGGCGATCGTCCGCCAGCGCTCCCGGGCCGCCTCGACGGTGCCGGGCTTGCCCTGCAGGTCGTCGTCGATCAGAAGCATCGAGTCGCAGCCGATGACGACGGCGTCCCGCAGACCCTGCTCGCGCAGGACCGGCAGGACGTCGGTGGCCTTGGCACGGGCGAGTTCGGTGACGACCTGCGCCGGTGGGGTGTCGGGGCCCAGGGACGCGATGAGCGCGTCCTCGTCGACGTCCGACACCTGCACCAACGGCTTCACGCCCGCCGCGTGGAGAACTGCGAGGCGGGCCGGTGAAGCCGAGGCGAGCACGAGCCGCGACACGTCAGCCGCGGTTCGGGTAGGAATACGGCGAGAACGGCGCCCACCGGCGGTGCATCCGGGTCGGATCCCCCCAGGTCTCGGGCGGCCGGGTGTCGCTCACGTCCTCGCCGGCCGACGCAGCGGCAGCGGCGAGCACGGCGACGAGAGCCGCGATCTCCTCGTCGGTCGGATTGCCCTTGACGATGCGGAGGGCGGCCGCGGTCTCGGCGACCGTGGAGCTCTCCGGAGCGGCTTCTCCCGCTCCGTCGTCGGGCGTGGCCTCGACCGTGGGCGACTGCTCGTCGACTTCGAACTCGGTGATGATCTTGTCCTCTGTCGTCGCTGTCACAGGGCACCCCCCGGATACGCGTCCGCACGGGCATCGGATGCCCACCGGGTCGCTGTCATGTCGATCCCTCTCTCGGGTTCATCGCACGTCGTCGGCGACGTGCTACGCCGTGCAGGTCGCGGCAGGACCGGATGCGCCCGGTCCTGCCGCGGAGCGTCACAGCGGAATGTTTCCATGCTTCTTCGGCGGGAGCGAAACCATCTTCCGCTCGAGCAGGCGCAGCGCGGAGACGATCTGGCCGCGCGTGTGCGAGGGCGGGATCACCGCGTCGACGTAGCCGCGCTCGGCTGCGACGTACGGGTTCACCAGGGTGTCCTCGTACTCGTTCTGCAGCTCGAGGCGCAGCGCGTCGACGTCCTCACCGTTCTTCGCGGCCTCGAGCAGGCGCTTGCGGTAGACGAAGCCGACGGCGCCGGAGGCGCCCATGACGGCGATCTGCGCGGTCGGCCACGCGAGGTTGACGTCGGCACCCATGTGCTTGGAACCCATGACGTCGTACGCGCCGCCGTAGGCCTTGCGGGTGATGACCGTGATCTTGCCGACGGTCGCCTCACCGTAGGCGTAGAGCAGCTTGGCGCCGCGGCGGATGATGCCGTTGTACTCCTGCTCGGTGCCGGGCAGGAAGCCGGGCACGTCGACGAGCGTGATGATCGGCACGTTGAACGCGTCGCAGGTGCGGACGAAGCGCGCGGCCTTCTCGGACGCGTCGATGTCGAGGCAGCCGGCGAACTGCGTGGGCTGGTTGGCGACGATGCCGACGCTGCGGCCGTCGACGCGGCCGAAGCCGACGATGATGTTCTTCGCGCGCTCGGCCTGCACCTCGAGGAACTCGTCGTCGTCGAGCAGGCGACGGATGACCTCGTGCATGTCGTACGGCTGGTTCGGCGAATCCGGGATGAGCGTGTCGAGCTCGATGTCCTCCGCGGTGAGGGAGTCCTCGATCGACCCGACGATCGGGTCGGTCGGCGCGAGACGCGGCGCGGCGGCCTGGTTGTTGCTCGGCAGGTAGGACAGCAGATCCTTGACGTAGTCCAGGGCGTCCTGCTCGCCGTCGGCGACGTAGTGCGCGACACCCGACTTGACCATGTGGGTGTGGGCGCCGCCGAGGTCCTCCATCGTGACGTCCTCGCCGGTGACGGTCTTGATGACGTCGGGGCCGGTGACGAACATCTGGCTGGTCTGGTCGACCATCACGACGAAGTCGGTGAGTGCGGGGGAGTAGACGTGACCACCGGCGGCGGGGCCCATGATCAGCGAGATCTGCGGGATGACACCGGAGGCCTGCACGTTGCGATGGAAGATCTCACCGTAGAGGCCGAGGGAGACGACACCCTCCTGGATGCGCGCGCCGGCACCCTCGTTGATGCCGATCAGCGGACGGCCGGTCCTGATGGCCAGGTCCATGACCTTGACGATCTTCTCGCCGTAGACCTCGCCGAGGCTACCGCCGAAGACCGTCGCGTCCTGCGAGAAGACGCACACGTCGCGGCCGTCGATGGTGCCGTAGCCGGTGACGACACCGTCGCCGAGCGGACGGTTGTCGGCCAGACCGAAGTTGGTGCTGCGGTGGCGAGCGAGGGCGTCGAGCTCGACGAACGATCCTTCGTCGAGAAGCGCCTGGATGCGCTCACGAGCAGTCAGCTTGCCCTTGGCGTGAACCTTCTCGACTGCGGCCTCACCGACCGGGATCCGAGCCTGGGCTTGACGGTTGCGCAGGTCGGCCAGCTTGCCGGCGGTGGTGTGGATATCGGGCGTACTCGCCGCCTCGGGCGCGGACGGCTCCTGGACAGTGGTCATGGCACGTCAGCTTAGCGATCGTCATACAAGGCCGTTGCATCGAGGTCCCGAAGGCCGGGCCACCGTGCCGGACCTACCGGTGGGTAGGTGGCGAAGGTCCACTTTAGGCTGTGTACA
>NZ_AJVB01000180.1:0-7186 GCF_000278445.1 Rhodococcus sp. R1101 | reverse complement strand
TCCGCGTGCGCTGCCTGCTCACCGCGATGCGGCACGCGGCGCGGTCGTTGGAGATCGCCGAGCTCGCCGTGCGCTTCCGCGACCGCGGAGTGGCGGGCTTCGACATCGCCGGCGCCGAGGCGGGCAACCCGCCCAGCCGTCATCTCGATGCCTTCGAGTACACACGCGCGGCCAACGCCCACTTCACGATCCATGCCGGGGAGGCGTTCGGGCTCCCGTCCATTCACGAGGCCGTCGCTTTCTGCGGTACCGACCGGCTCGGCCACGGCGTGCGGATCGTCGACGACATCGAAGTGCACGCCGACGGGACCGCCACTCTCGGACGGCTCGCGAACTACATCCGCGACAAGCGCATCCCGCTCGAACTGTGCCCGTCCTCGAACGTGCAGACCGGCGCGGTGCGTGCCCTGTCGGAGCATCCCTTCGACCTGCTGGCCCGCCTGCGCTTCCGCGTCACCGTCAACACCGACAACCGGCTGATGAGCGACACCACGATGACGCAGGAGATGGTGCGGCTCGTCGACACCTTCGGCTACGGGTGGGTCGACCTCGAACGGTTCACGATCAATGCCATGAAGTCGGCATTCCTCCCGTTCGATCAGCGGCTCGAGCTGATCGACGACGTCATCAAGCCGGGATACGCCGTCCTCGTCGGCTAGAACCCCTGTCGGTGCCGGCCCGACGCGGCCCCCGTCAATGCCGGCCCGATGCGGCCCGCGTCAATGCCGGCCCGACGCGGCCCGCGTCAGTGCCGGCCCGACGCGGCCCGCGTCAATGCCGGCGCAGCCGCGCTTCGAACTCGCGCTCGAGTTCGCGCCAGGCAAGCGCCTCGGCGTCGAACGGCGGCTTCGGTGCCGGATGCCCCGAATCGGGCTCGATCGCGTAGTTGACGAACGATCCGAGGTCCGTGGACGCGGCGAGAGCGGCATCGGTCGACTCGTCGTCCGCGAAGTTCGCTGCGTCGACGAACAGTTCGACCGCCAGTTCGAGCTGGTCGGGGTCGACCGCCTCGACACCCTCGGAGATGTCGTCGGCGATTCCGGTGAGCACGTAGACGTTGTCGTCGGTGACCGTCACGTCGAGCGAACCGTCGACGGCCGCGAGCTGGATCTCCGTGTACGGCTCGAGTGTCGCGAGGTCGTGGTCGTGGTTGTCGGCGAGATGGCGGGCCAGCGCTCGTTCGGACGGGAAGACGTCGATCGTGCCGTCGTGACCCAGGAAGACGGCGTCGTCGTTCACGTAGCACCGCAGCGAGTACCAGGTGCCGTCGGTGGTGATGATCCGGATGGGGTCGATGCCGACCCTGCCCCAGAACTCGTACCCGTCGTCCTCGTCGTCTCCGTCGATGAACTCGTATTCGTCGTCGGCGTCGACATCTTCGACTGTGTCGTCGGCCTCGACCTCGTTCTCGTCGACCGCGACGAATTCGGATTCGATCTCGGCGACCACCGCGGCGTCGACGTCGGGCGTGGTGATCACCGCGTCGAGGGCGTCGATCACGGCGTCCCAGTCCTGCGCGACCGCCGTCCCGATGCGGTTCCACAGGTCGAGACCCTCACGGGTGCGGAAGGCCGAGACGCCGTGCTGCAGCAGGGTGTCGATCTCTTCGCGTTCGAAGAACTTGGTCACGACGTCGATATCGCAGACGTCGCCGAGGATGCTCACGATGTCGAAGGTGTCCTGCAGTTCGGACACGGAGACCGGATCGGGGTCGTCGGCCACGAGTTCGGGCACGCCGACGAGGTCGTAGGTGTGCGGCTCGGCGGGTTCGAACTCGGAGGCCGCGAGCTTCGAGACGATCGGCCACGCCTCGTGCTCGACGAGATCGTTGTCGACTCCCGACCGCACGAATGCGACGAGCTCCGGGACCGACGGGAAAGCGTACAGATCATCGCCGTGGCCGAGGAATGCCTCCCACTCGTCGTCGCCTTCGCGCCAGCGCGGCGCCCAGAGCGTCACGAGGTTGCCGTCGGTGAGACCGAGCTCGATCGGGACGATGTCTCCAGCCATGGCGCGAAGCCTAGCCATGTCGGCGCCGAGAATATAGCCGGGGGCAGCTCCGCCGGTGGTTCACCGCTGTAGCGGGTGGTCGCCGGCGGCGAGCGGAGTGTCGTCGCTCACAGTGAGGGATGCGCGCAGCTCCTCCATCGCGGTGACACGCGCCGCCGCGGCGTCCCTGGCGGCCTCGTGCACGGTCGCGAGGATCGCAGCCGCCAGTTCCCGGGCATCGGCACCGCCGATCGGTTCGGACAGCCGGAGTCCTTCGAGCGCTCCCGACCCGTCCACGCGGGCGGTCACGCGCCCGTCGGGACTGCTGGCGATGCCCCGGACGGCGTCGAGCCGCTCGACCGTGCGTTCGAGCGCATCGAGCCGGAGGTGGGCCCGGTCGACGATCGCCTCCACCATCGGTTCGCTCATCGGACGAGCCCTCGCGGCAGCTCGGCCGGTCCGGCTGCCAGGTCTGCGCGGGAGGGGAGCCGCATCCGGTCGAGGATCTCGCGGGGGACACCCTCGGCGGCGAGGCGTTCGCCGCGGATCACCGCTGCCTCGAGGGCGGCCTGCCTGTTCAGGTCGAGGATCCGATCGGCCAGTTGCTGTGCTCCGTAACGCAACTCGTGGGGGTCGATGCGGAGATCCACGGGCAGGCCGCTGTCCGTCGTCCGCACCGAGATCGTCCCGGCCCGGTTGTGGGCGGTGGCCGTGATCGGTTCCGTCGTCGTGCTGTCCATATCGGGTTGGACGCAGCACGGGCACGGCCGGTTCCCGTGTCGTGCGGATTCTCTGCCGGCATCAGCCGGAGGTGGGCCGGTAGACACCCTGGAACGCCATCGCGCCGTTCGTGGTGCGTATCGGCGTCACCGCGACGGGGTCGCCGGCCTCGACCATCATGCCGTTGCCCACCACCATCGCCACGTGCCCGTCCCATACGACGAGGTCTCCGGGCAGGGCAGTTGCAGGATCCACCTGCGTGCCGACGTCCTGTTCCTGGGCCAACCGGGGCAACTCCAGGCCCGCTTGTGCGTAGGCGTACTGCGTCAGGCCGCTGCAGTCGAGTCCGGATCCGGGGGTCGTGCCGCCCCAGACGTACGGCGTGCCCTGTTCTGCGAGGGCATGGCGCACGGCTGCCGCGGCGGTCTCGTTCGGCGCCCGGCTGATGCTGCCGTCCGGAAGCCGGACCTCGACGCCGCCGGAGGGTCCTCCACCGAAGGTATGCAACGTCCGTGGATCGCCGGCGGCCGATGGGTCGGCACTGCGGGGGTCGCCGGGTGCGGTGGCGGGGGACGAGGGGGCCGGCGGGAGGAGCGCGGTCGCCCGATCGGTCAGTTCCGCGAGCGTGCCGGTCACCCGCGTCAGCACGTCCAGCCCGGCGACGAGATGGTCGATCGCCACGGCGAGAAGCGCGAGCTGTCCCTGCGGGAGAGCGGTCGCGGGTGCTCCCTGCTCGGCGTAGGTGACGAACGAGTCGACGAGACGAGCCAGTTCGGCCGCACCGGTGAGCACCGTGACCGTGGCCTCGAGCGCGATCCCGGCGAGCGCCACGCCGCGATCGGCCGCCGCGAGCACGTCGGTGAGCATCCGCTCGGCACTTGCGATCGCCTGCGAGGCGGCCGGACCGCACCAGCTCCAGGCGAGTTCCGCGACGGCGTCGCGACCGACCGCGTGCACCTCCTCGGCCCACTGCGCGCCGATACGGATCATCTCGCCCGGGTCGATCCCGGGCGGCACCGCGGTGCCGAACGCCCCGAGCAGGTCGGTCAGCGGCGCGACGAGCAGGTCACCTGCGATCACAGCTCCTCCGAGGCGGCGCCCAGCCGGGTGGCGGTCTCGGTGGTGGTCCGTTCGTAGGCGTCCGCGGAGGCCGTCGCGGCGTCCCCCATACCGCCGAGCAGGCCGCCGAGCCGGTCGAGATCGCGTGCGTGGGCCGTGTGGGTCGCGGTGAGCGCGGCGAGGACCGGCGCGCCGATCGGTCCCAGTACGGCGCTCAGCGCCGAGGGGTCGCCGTGACGCGTCCTGTCGGCGGCGTCGTGGAGGCGCGCGGCCAGAGCCGCAGCCTCGTCACCGAACCTCCTGACAGCGGTCGTGTCGATCCGTATCGCGTCCCTGTCGCAGTACTCGGTCACATCGTCGCCTCTCGTGTCGCTCCTGTGGGATTCGGCACCTCCGGGAGGGTTCCGTCCCTGTCGGGTTCGACGCACCCGCAGGCCGGTCGGTTCCGTCGTTCTATTCTTCGGACATGGATTCGCTCGTCGTCGACCACCCGCTCGCTGCTTCGCTCCTGACCGTTCTTCGCGACGAACGCAGCGACAACGCTGCCTTCCGGCACGCGTTGAGCCGACTCACCCAGATGCTCGTCTACGAGGCGGTGCGCGATGCGCCCATCGCGACGTTCGAGGTCAGGACGCCGGTCGCCGTGACGACCGGAGTGCGGCTGCAGCAGCCGCCGTTGCTCGTCCCGGTCCTGCGCGCCGGTCTCGGCATGGTCGAGCAGGCCCACGCCCTCATTCCTCAGGCCCAGGTCGGTTTCGTCGGTCTCGCTCGCGACGAGAAGACCTTCGAGCCGGTGCCCTATCTGGAGTCGCTGCCGGAGGACCTGTCGGGTCTTCCGGTCTTCGTTCTCGATCCGATGCTCGCGACCGGCGGGTCGATGGTGCACACCCTCGACATCCTCGCCCAGCGCGGCGCCACCGATATCACCGCGATCTGTGTGGTCGCGGCGCCGCAGGGTGTGGAGGCTCTCGCCTCGTCGGGTCATCCGGTCCGGTTGGTCACGGCGTCGGTGGACGAAGGTCTCGACGAGGACAGATACATCGTGCCGGGTCTCGGTGATGCGGGGGACAGGCAGTTCGGACCGCGATAATGCCGGGTCGTCTGTTTCCGGTGTGGCTGGTGGTACGGATGTGACATCGGACCGCTGTCATCTCGTTATCGAAAAAGAACCCGACGGTCTCGGTTGTTCCATACGCTCGGTGGGCTCCGTGTGAAGTCCACTGTGTAGGTACAGCCAGAGATGGGGTCGGCGGAATGGCAAAGTTCTTCTCTCGCAAACTGATTCGTGAAAGTGCCAGGGTCGCTTCGGTGGGCGCGGTGGCTGTCCTCGCCGCGGTGACGAGTCACGGTACGGCTGCGGCCGCCGTCGACAACTCGCGCATCCTCCCGCTGGACGGAGGGCACGCGATCGAAGTGATCCAGGCCGACACCTCGACACAGTCGGTGCCGCCGCTCGACAGCTCACCGCTGAGTGTCGAGTTCTTCCACGACGAGGTTGCGACCGTTCGGATCACCGGTCCGAACGCCGCGAACTTCGCCGGGACGGCGGTGGAGGTCGGTTTCCAGGTCGGCTACCCGGTCGCGCTGCCGGGGGCGACCGTCACCGTCGTCACCCCGAGTCTGTCGTGGGGCGTGGAGAACGGTGCGGCCATCGGCCTCACGCTCGACAGTGAAGGTGGGGCCTCGCTCGATCTCGGCTTGGAGTCGGGTGGTTCACTCAGCGGCGACATCATCCCGTCCCAGGAGATCGAGATCCCGCTCGAGCCCGGCGGCATCACCTCCGTCCCGATCGTGGAGGACTTCCGGTTCGACGGCAGCTCGACGACCATCCGGATCGCCGGCGTGCACGGTTCGGTCTCGGGAGCCATCGGTCCGGTGATGATCCGGCCGTACCTGAAGGCGGTCACCGCAGACCGGAACACCGTCGTGACCTACGGTGTGCCGCAGCAGGTCTGACCGGACCGGACGGGGATCAGAGGATCTCGTCACCGAGCGAGACCGCCCATCCGCGCAGGGTGGCGAGTATCGCCTCCGCGGTCGGGCGGTCCCGCTCCGTGACCACCTCCAGGTAGACCTTGAGCTTCGGTTCGGTGCCCGAGGGGCGCACCACCACGCGCACCGTCGGCCCGTCCACGACGTCCTCCCGACTCTCGAAGACGAGAGCGTCGGTGTGCATCGGTCCGGGGCTCTCGGCGAGGTCGATCGCGGTCACCGGTAGACCTGCAAGAGTCGCCGGCGGCGCTGACCTCAACCGCGTCATCACGGTGCCGATGCGCCGCAGGTCGTCCACGCGGATCGACACCTGACCGCCGACGTGAACTCCGAGTTCGCGATGCAGGTCGTCGAGTGCGTCGGTGAGGGTCCGGCCGGCCTGCTTCAGCTCCGCGGCGTAGTCGGCGGTCACCACGGTCGTCGCGATGCCGTCCTTGTCGCGCACCGCCTCCGGATCCACGCAGTACCCGATCGCTTCCTCGTAGGCGTAGACGAGACCGTCGCCGGCGCGGGCCAGCCATTTGAATCCCGTGAGTGTCTGCGCGTACCGCGCGCCGCGCGCGGCCGCGAGCCGGCCCAGCATGGTCGACGAGACTACGGTGGTCGCGACCAGCGAGCCGGGCGGCGACGACGCGAGGATGCGGTCGCCGAGCAGAACTCCGATCTCGTCGCCGCGAAACATCGTCCACCCCTGCGGGGTCCGGACCCCGACGGCGCACCGGTCGGCGTCGGGATCGAGAGCGAGGGCGAGGTCGGCGTCGACCTCCGCCGCCAGCGCGAGAAGGGCGTCGGTCGCACCGGCTTCCTCGGGGTTGGGAAAGGCGACGGTGGGAAACGCCGGATCCGGCGCGAACTGGGACGGCACCACGTGGATGTCGTCGAATCCCGCGGCGCGCAGAGCCGCGACCGCCGTCTCACCGCCGACACCGTGCAGGGCCGTCAGGGCGATACGCACCGCCCGGTACGGAGAGCGGGGGAGCGACGCGACCCGGGCGAGATAACGATCGACGAGGTCGTCGCCCGAGGGCGCGACCGGCACCCGGGGCACGGTCGCGGCATCACCGACGGCGTCGATCGCCGCTTCGATCTCGCGGTCGGCCGGTGCGGCCAGCTGTGCCCCGTCCGCGAGGTAGACCTTGTAGCCGTTGTCGGCGGCGGGATTGTGCGACGCCGTGATCTGCACGCCCGCAACGGCATCGAGTGCCCGCACTGCGAAGGCGGTCACCGGGGTGGGGAGCGGCCGCCCGAGTGCGACGACGTCGAAACCGGCTGCGGTGAGGACTTCTGCGGCGGCGGTGTGGAATTCCGCGGAGCCCGTGCGGGCGTCACGACCGACGACGACGGTGCCGCCGCCCTGTCCGTTCGCCTCGAGCCACGCCGCGAGCCCGGCGGTGGTGCGGACGACGACGGGCACGTTCATACAGTC
>NZ_AJVB01000179.1:0-7193 GCF_000278445.1 Rhodococcus sp. R1101 | reverse complement strand
ATGTAGCCGCTGCGTCCGCTGTCGGTGGGGGTACCGAACGTCTCGTCCGTCCAACGCAGGAGTTCCTGCGCCGACGCACCCTCGAGTTCTGCCGCCCCCTGCGCGGCAATACTCCGGAGTTCGTCGATGTTCGTGTCGATCGTCATCGCGTCCCTTCCCGATCCGTCTTCGTGTCGCCCGCTGCAACAGTGCCGGTCATCGCAGGTCGGCCTCCTCGGCCCGGACGGCCCATTCGCCGAAACGCTCGCCCTCGGTGCGCTCCTTGACGAAAGTGCGCACCACCCGCTCGATGTAGTCGCCGAGTTCGGCGCTGGTGACCTTGTGCTGGCGCAGCTTGCGCCCGAACTTCGCGTCGAAGCCCAACGCACCGCCGAGATGCACCTGGAATCCCTCGACCTGGTTGCCCTCACCGTCGTCGACGAGCTGGCCCTTGAAGCCGATGTCGGCGATCTGGGAGCGCGCGCACGAGTTGGGGCAGCCGTTGATGTTGATCGTGACCGGGACGTCGAGCTGCGCGTTGATGTCGGCGAGCCGCTCCTCGAGTTCGGGCACCAGGGCCTGCGAACGCTTGCGTGTCTCGACGAAGGACAGCTTGCAGAACTCGATTCCCGTGCAGGCCATGAGATTCTTGCGCCACGGCGACGGCGAGGCCGGCAGACCCAGCGCCTCGAGCTCGGTGACGAGCTGCTCGACCTTGTCGTCGGCGACGTCGAGCACGATGAGCTTCTGGTAGGGCGTGAACCGGATCCGGTCGGAGCCCGCCCGCTCGGCGGCGTCGGCCACCGCGGACAGGATCGTGCCCGAGACACGGCCGGCGATCGGCGCGACCCCCACGGCGTTGAGGCCGTTGCGCAGCTTCTGGACGCCGACGTGGTCGATCGGACGCTCGGGAGCGGCCGGGGCCGGGCCGTCGATCAGCGGACGCTTCAGGTACTCGGTCTCGAGCACCTCGCGGAACTTCTCGATGCCCCAGTCCTTGATGAGGAACTTCAGGCGCGCCTTGGAGCGCAACCGGCGGTAGCCGTAGTCGCGGAAGATCGCGACGACGCCCTCCCACACGTCGGCGACCTCGTGCAGCGGGATCCACGCGCCGACCCGTTGCGCGAGCATCGGGTTGGTGGACAGACCGCCACCGACCCACAGATCGAAACCGGGACCGTGCTCGGGGTGCTCGACGCCGATGAAGGCGACGTCGTTGATCTCGTGCACGACGTCCTGCTGGCCGGAGATCGCGGTCTTGAACTTGCGCGGCAGGTTCGAGTACTCGGGGTTGCCGATGTAGCGGCGCACGATCTCGTCGATCGCCGGGGTGCCGTCGATGATCTCGTCGAGGGACTCACCGGCGAGCGGTGAACCGAGTACGACGCGGGGGCAGTCGCCGCACGCCTCGGTGGTCTTCAGGCCGACCGATTCGAGACGCCGCCAGATCTCCGGGACGTTCTCGACCTCGATCCAGTGGTACTGGACGTTCTGGCGGTCGGACAGGTCGGCGGTGTCGCGGCCGAACTCGGTGGAGATACCGGCGATCGTCCGCAGCTGGGTCACATTCAGGGCGCCGGCGTCGCAGCGCACCCGCATCATGAAGTACTTCGCCTCGAGCAGGTCGAGGTTCTCGTCGCCGGTGTACGTGCCGTCGTAGCCCTGCTCGCGCTGCGTGTACAGACCCCACCAACGGAACCGGCCGCGCAGGTCGCTCTTGTCGATGCCGTCGAAACCGGTGTGCGCGTAGATGTCCTCGATACGCCGACGGACATTGAGCGGGTTGTCGTCCTTCTTCGCTTGCTCGTTCGCGTTGAGCGGCTCCCGGTAACCGAGGGCCCACTGTCCCTCGGCGCGGCGGTTGGCAGGTCGCGCAGTGCGGCGTGCGGGCTTGGCCGACTCGTCGGCGGGAGTGACGTCGGTGGTCGACGACATACAGGGTCTCCTGATGTTCGCTGGAACCGGATCGGCGAGCGCAGGAGGGGGCTGAACCTCGTGCACGCATGCTTCGACCCGGCGGGATCTGGGATGTGCCGGGGAGTGCCGACTACGAACAGTCGGCGCAGAGACAAGCGGCGCAAGGCAGACAGCAGGACGCGCAGACGCGCTTGAAGTCGACGTGGCGTCGCGCCACGAGTCGCACTCCGGGTCCTGTCATGCCGACCATTGTGCCATGTCACCGGGGCGATTCCGAATTGTGGCCGGTATTTCCACCCGATTTTCGGGAAATGTCGAGGTAGGGGGCTCGCGCGCGGAGGCGCCCTCCGGGTCTCTGGAAGACTGGGGTCGTGAACACCACGGAGATCGGTCGGCGCACCGGCACGGAAATCGGTATCGCGGGTCGTCCGGCCGGTCTCGAACTTCCCGCTCCGGCGCTCGCGGGGGTGGGGACGCGACCGTTCGGGGTGTACGTGCACGTGCCCTTCTGCGCGACCCGCTGCGGCTACTGCGATTTCAACACCTACACGGCCGGTGAGCTCGGCAGCGCCGCCTCACCGCAGTCCTGGCTCGAGGGTCTGCGCCGCGAACTCGACGCCGGCGCCCGGTTGCTCTCGGACACCGGACGACGGGCACCCGCCGCCGAGACGGTCTTCGTCGGCGGCGGCACCCCCTCGCTGCTCGGCGCAGACGGGCTCGCGCAGGTGCTCGACGCGATCCGCGACTCGTTCGGACTCGCGCCCGGCGCCGAGGTGACCACCGAATCCAACCCCGAATCCACCTCCACGCAGTTCTTCTCGGCCATCCGGGAGGCCGGATACACCCGCGTGTCGCTGGGCATGCAGTCCGCCGCGCCGCACGTGCTGGCGGTTCTCGACCGCACCCACACACCCGGGCGGCCGGTCGCGGCGGCGAAGGAAGCGCGCGCGGCCGGTTTCGCCCATGTCAACCTCGATCTGATCTACGGCACACCGGGCGAGCGCGACGCCGATCTCGATGCCTCCCTCGACGCGGTGCTCGAGGCGGGCGTCGACCACGTCTCGGCGTACGCGCTCATCGTCGAGGACGGCACCGCGCTCGCGCGCCGTGTGCGTCGCGGCGAGCTGCCCGCACCGGACGACGATGTGCTCGCCGCGCGGTACGAACGGATCGACGCACGACTCGCCGAGGCGGGTATGACCTGGTACGAGGTGTCCAACTGGGCGAAGGCCGACGATCCGTCGGCGCGCTGCGCCCACAACCTCGGCTACTGGGACGGTGGCGATTGGTGGGGTGCCGGACCGGGGGCACACAGTCACGTCGGCGGCGTGCGCTGGTGGAACGTCAAGCACCCCGCCCGCTACGCGTCGACTCTCGCCGACGGTGTCCTGCCCGTGGCGGGCAGCGAACACCTCACGACCGAGGACCGGCACACCGAACTCGTGATGCTCACCGTCCGGCTGCGCACGGGCCTGCCGCTCGCCGTGCTCGACGCCGAGGAGCGCGAGGCGGCGGAGACGGTGATCGCCGACGGTCTCGCCGTGGTGCACGACGGCCACCTCGTGCTGACCGACCGGGGCAGGCTACTGGCCGACGCGGTGGTCCGCTCGATTCTCACCTAGCCGGCTCGTCCGTGCCCACTGCTTCCCGGTCGTGGCCCGAGCTCGGCCGGTCCGTCGGACGTCGGTCGAAACGGAACGAATCCACTCCTGATCCCGCTACGCGGGAGACGTGCCCCGAACCTCGGCACCCGGATCGGAAGCGCCACCGGGAATCAACAGGTCGTACTCGAACACCCGGACGTGCATCACCGGCCGGTTCCGCAGCGCGGACTGCACCGCCCGGTGGAGTCCGTCCTCGAGATACAGCACGCCCTGCCACTGGACGGCGTGCGGGAACAGATCGCCGTAGAAGGTCGAATCCTCCGACAACAGCCGGTCGAGTTCGAGAACCTTCGTGGTCGTGACGATCTCGTCGAGGCGCACCTGACGGGGCGGAATCCTCGACCAGTCGCGCAGAGACAGTCCGTGATCGGGATACGGCTTGCCGTCCCGGACGCCCTTGAAGATCATGCGAACACATTACGGGGAATACGCTGCCACCGTCGCGTCCGGTGCCGGGATGGTGTCGCGCACGTGCCCGACACCTGCACGGTCCTCGCGCGATTAGACTGGCAGGGTACGGCCCCCAGAGGTGCGGTCCTGCAGGCGGTGGAAACGGAGGTGGCGGGTTGTCGAGTACCGAGGAGCGGAGATTCAAGGTCTTGCGCGCCATCGTGGCGGATTATGTGTCCACCAAGGAGCCGATCGGCTCCAAGACTCTCGTCGACCGGCACAATCTCGGTGTATCCAGCGCCACGGTCCGCAACGACATGGCTGTGCTCGAAGCCGAGGGCTACATCACACAGACCCACACGAGTTCCGGGCGCGTACCCACCGACAAGGGCTACCGCCAGTTCGTCGACAGGATCGCCGAGGTCAAGCCGCTCTCGTCGGCCGAGCGTCGCGCGATCCTGCAGTTCCTCGAATCCGGTGTCGACCTCGACGATGTGCTGCGGCGCGCGGTGCGTCTGCTCGCACAGCTCACCCGTCAGGTCGCGGTCGTGCAGTACCCGACGCTCTCGGCGTCGTCCGTGCGACACCTCGAGGTGGTCGGGCTGACACCGGCGCGGCTGCTGCTCGTGCTCATCACCGATTCGGGTCGGGTGGATCAGCGGATCGTCGAACTCGGCGACGTGATCGACGAGGACGGTCTGTCGCGACTGCGTGAGCTGCTCGGCGGGGCGCTGGCCGGCAAGCGGCTCGCTGCCGCGTCCATCGCGGTCACCGAACTCGCCGACAACGCGCCGGAGGATCTGCGCGACGCGCTCATCCGGTGCACCACGGTGCTGGTGGAAACCCTCGTCGAGCATCCCGAGGAACGCCTCGTGCTCGGCGGCACCGCCAACCTCACCCGCAACGCCGCGGACTTCGACGGCCACGGGATCGTGCCGGGATCGTTGCGCACGGTCCTCGAAGCGCTCGAGGAGCAGGTGGTGGTGCTGAAGCTGCTCGCGTCCAGCCAGGACGCCGGCCGGGTCACCGTCCGCATCGGTGAGGAGACCCAGTTCGAGGAGATGCGCACCACCTCCGTCGTGTCCACCGGTTACGGTGCCGCAGGTACGGTCTTCGGTGGTCTGGGAGTGCTCGGCCCCACCCGGATGGACTATCCGGGAACCATCGCATCGGTGGCTACCGTTGCGAGATATATCGGTGAGGTGCTCGGCGAGCGCTGAGCACCGTCCATTTTCTGTGTAGAACGAAGTAAGGACGAGAACCAAACGTGGCACGGGACTACTACGGGACGCTCGGCGTGTCCAAGAACGCGACCGACCAGGAGATCAAACGGGCGTACCGCAAGTTGGCGCGCGAGCACCACCCCGACGTGAACCCCGACGAGTCGGCGCAGAAGCGTTTCCAGGAGATCTCGGCCGCCTACGAGGTGCTGTCGGATCCCGAGAAGCGACGCATCGTCGACCTCGGCGGCGATCCGCTCGAACCCGGTGGCGGCGGCGCCGGTGGCTTCGGGGGTGCCGGCTTCGGTGGCGGACTCGGCGACGTCTTCGAGGCGTTCTTCGGTGGCGGGGCAGGCGGATCCCGCGGCCCGCGCGGCCGCGTCCAGCCCGGCGCCGACTCGCTGCTCCGCACCCGGCTGACCCTCGAGGAATGCGCTCGTGGCGTCACCAAGACGGTCACCGTCGACACCGCGATCCTGTGCGATGCGTGCACCGGTTCCGGTACCCACGGCGACTCTAAGCCCGTGCGATGCGAGACCTGCGGTGGTGCCGGCGAGGTCCAGTCGGTGCAGCGCTCCTTCCTCGGCCAGGTCATGACGTCCCGGCCCTGCCCGACCTGCCGCGGTGTCGGCGAGACCATCCCGGACCCCTGCCGGAAGTGCGGCGGCGACGGTCGCGTGCGCGCCCGCCGTGAGATCACCGTCAAGGTGCCTGCCGGTGTGGGCAACGGCATGCGCATCCGCCTCGCGGCCCAGGGTGAGGTCGGCCCCGGCGGTGGTCCCGCCGGCGATCTCTACGTCGAGGTGCTCGAACAGCAGCACGAGGTGTTCGTCCGCGACGGCGACGATCTGCACTGCACCATCCGGGTGCCCATGGTCGACGCCGCGCTCGGCACCGCGGTGACGGTCGACACGATCCTCGACGGCCCGATCGAGATCACCGTCGATCCCGGCACCCAGCCCGGTTCGGTCTCGGTGCTGCGCGGTCACGGCATGCCGAAGCTGCGGTCGGGCACGCGCGGTGATCTGCACGCCCATCTCGAGGTCGTGGTGCCCACCCGGATCGATCACAAGCAGACCAAGCTGCTCGAGGATCTGCGCCGGCACAGCGACCGCGAGCGTGTCGAGGTCGTGACGACCGGTTCGCAGAACTCCGGCGGCCTGTTCTCGCGTCTGCGCGACGCGTTCAGCGCCCGCTAGGTCGCCCGGGTGGCCGCGACACTGTTCTACCTCGACCCGCTGCCCGCCGAAGGGCAGACGGCCGTGCTCGACGGCAAGGAGGGCCGCCACGCCGCCACGGTCCGTCGCATCGCGGTCGGCGAACGGCTCGTGTTGTCCGACGGTGCGGGTGGGGTCGCCGACGTCGAGGTCACCGCGGTGGCGAAGGATCGGCTCGAAGCCCTCGTGCTCGGTCGTCGCGCCGTCGCCCGGCCGCGTCCGAGTGTGACGGTCGTGCAGGCGTTGCCGAAGTCCGACCGGTCCGAACTCGCCGTCGAACTGGCCACCGAGGCCGGGGCCGACGAGTTCGTGCCGTGGCAGTCGGCGCGGTGCGTCGCACGATGGGATGCCAAGGCGGACAAGGGTGTTGCCAAATGGCAGGCTGTTGCGACCTCGGCGGCCAAACAGTCGCGGCGTGCGCACGTGCCCACGGTCGACGCGCTGCACCGCACCCCTGAGGTCGTCGCCCGCGTGCGGTCGGCCGTCGAGCGCGGTGACGTCGTCGCGGTGCTGCACGAATCCGCGACCACTCCCTTCGCCGACCTGCCGGTGGGCGACGCCGCTTCGCTGACGCTGATCGTCGGTCCCGAAGGCGGACTCGACGACGCGGAGGTCAGCGCTCTCGTCGACGCGGGGGCTGTGGCCGTCGGTCTCGGCCCCACGGTGCTGCGTACCTCGACCGCGGCGGCCGTCGCACTCGGAGCGATCGGCGTGCTCACCGACCGGTGGCGCACCCGGCCGCTGCACTAGGGACCGTGTGCGGGTCCCGACTCTCTGCACTGAGGGACCGCTTGCGGGTCCCGACC
>NZ_AJVB01000178.1:0-7201 GCF_000278445.1 Rhodococcus sp. R1101 | reverse complement strand
GGCGGTTGTTGGTGCGTCCGGGTGTGACGGGGTTGTGGCAGGTGTCGGGTCGGTCGGATCTGTCGTGGGACGAGTCGGTGAGGCTGGATCTGTCGTATGTGGAGAACTGGTCGATGGTCTCGGATGTGTTGATCATCGGTAAGACCGTCAAAGCGGTGCTCGCCAGCGACGGCGCCTACTGAATGACCGAGATACTGATGATCTGTTCTTTCGACGCTGTTCGTTGTTGCGACTTGCCCTCTTTTTATCGCATCACTCGTCGAGTACCCAAACTATATGAGCCTCCGGATTTGGTCAAAGAGTCGGTGTCGTCGTGAACGGTCAGAACCTTAATAATCTCCAGCTTCAGTCGGTGGTGCGCGTTCGCGTCCCAGTTGGTTTGGGTTCCTCATCCGGGACATTTCGCGTCGTGGCGCCGATTCCTGGGCACAAAGTGAATCCGTGCGACGATTGCATGGTCGTCGAACAGCCTCTGCCGTCGGAACCAATCCGCCAACCTAGTAGCTAGATGTGGGAGTAATGACATGAGTCGTAGAATCGCAGTATTCGGTACTGGCTACCTTGGAGCCACACACGCGGCCTGCATGGCCGAACTTGGTCACGAAGTTGTAGGAGTGGACATTGACCCGGCGAAGCTCGCGAAGCTAGAAGCCGGCGAAGTTCCTTTTTATGAACCTGGCCTTGAAGAGGTCTTGCAACGAAATATTCAGAGCGGAAGACTGCGCTTCACTTCATCGTACGAGGAAGCCGCAGCGTTCGCAGATGTGCACTTCATCGGTGTCGGCACGCCTCAACGCAAGGGGGAGTTCGCCGCTGACCTGACGTATGTTAATGCAGTAATTGATCGGCTGGCACCTTTACTGACCGGTCCGTCCGTCATTTTCGGAAAGTCGACGGTTCCGGTAGGGACGGCCGAAGGCCTCGCGGAACGTGTACGAACACTTTCGCCCGCTAGTGAAGAAGTCGAGCTGGCCTGGAACCCAGAGTTTCTCCGCGAAGGATTCGCTGTGCAAGACACTCTGCATCCAGATCGTATGGTTCTAGGGGTCTCACGGAACAGCCGTGGACTGGCGGAACGGGTCGCTAGAGAAGTCTACGCACAACTTATCGAAGAGGACATTCCGTTCCTCGTCACTGATCTAGCGACAGCGGAACTTGTCAAGACGGCAGCGAACGCATTCTTGGCGACAAAAATTTCGTTCATCAACGCGATGTCCGAAGTGTGCGAGGCCGCAGGAGCCGACGTAGCATTCCTCGCAGACGCGATTGGCCACGACGTCCGCATCGGGCGACGCTTCCTTAACGCGGGTATCGGTTTTGGCGGAGGGTGTTTGCCTAAGGACATTCGTGCTTTCATGGCCCGCGCAGGAGAAATCGGTGCGGATGAAGCGCTGACATTCCTGCGCGAAGTTGACAATATTAATATGAGGCGTCGAGCACGTATGGTCGAGCTCGCCCGTGAAGCAGTCGATGGTTCGTTGATCGGGTCCCGAGTTGCGGTGCTAGGTGCTGCTTTCAAACCTGACTCCGATGACGTGCGAGATTCGCCCGCCCTGAACATTGCAGGCCAGATCCAGCTGCAAGGCGCATCAGTGACGGTCTTCGATCCAAAAGCGATGGAGAATTCGAGGACAATATTCCCCACGCTTAGCTACGCAACTGACATCAAAGAAGCATGCAGTGGCGCCGACGTGGTCCTTGTGCTGACGGAATGGCAAGAGTTCCGTGAGCTTGCGCCGACGAGCATCGAAGATCTCGTTCGCCGGAAGAAGCTGATCGACGGACGAAATTGCCTTGATGCCAGCAAATGGAGGGCTGCCGGATGGGAGTACCGCGCACTGGGCAGGCCTTGACAGGAGTGTGAATCCCGGCAGGGATCGACGACTTTATCGGCTATAAGCAACATTCTCCGAATAAGGGGCGGAACGAACCATGGAAATCGCAGAAAGTAGCAGGCGCTTGATCTTGGCAGCCTCTACTGGAGGACACCTTGAACAGTTGGTTCGACTAGCGCCGACTCTCGGCGCGACCGACGACTCACTCTGGATTACATTCGATTCACCGCAGAGCAGGTCGTTGCTTGCTGGAAAGAACGCGCTCCATGTTCCGTACATCGCGCCGCGGGACTACGTGGGCACATTCAGTGCTTTCCGTACCCTGGCATCCTACTTGCGGTCTACGAGCATCAAGTACGACGAGGCGATCAGCACAGGGGCTGCCCTTGCCCTTGCAGCGCTGCCAGCCGCTCGATTGGCCGGCGTGCCGACACGCTACATCGAGAGTGTCTCGAGGACTGACGGACCGTCGTTGTCCGGGCGTATCCTACATGCGCTCAGATTCACAAAGTTGGAGGCTCAACATAAGGAATGGGCTACTGGGCGCTGGAGTCACCGCGACAGTGTGATGAGCGCCTTCACGGCGGTTAGCAGCGATACTCCTGTTGACAAGCCGAGGCTCTTCGTGACGCTGGGGACCATCAAGCCTTTCAGATTTGACTCTGCGATTGATGCAGTCCTCAAGACAGGCTTGGCTGATGAGAACACTGTCTGGCAGGTTGGCTGTACGACTCGTACTGATCTACCTGGCCAAGTCTTCGAAACCGTCGAGAGCGAGCAGTTCGGGAGCTTTGTTCAGGAAAGCGATGTCGTAATTACACATAGTGGTGTCGGCTCGATCTTGAATATCCTTGGAATGGGTAAGTATCCGGTAGTTCTTCCTAGAAGGAAGAAGCGAAACGAGCATGTCGACGACCATCAGTTGCAGATCGCTCGTCTGGTGGCGGACAACGAGATCGCGATTGCTGTCGATCCACTCGATCTGAAGTCAGAGCATCTTCTCGAGGCAAGCACTCGCCGGATTCTCCTCCCGGAGGCAGCACGATGATAGTGAGCTGGATCGATTTTCACGGCCGAAGCGCTGGTCTGGCAGAGGAACTCGGCGTCGAAGCAGTATTCTTGCCAGACGCGATTGCAAAGAAGCGTCACGTGTTCAAGTACCTGGCTGCAGCACGATTCACTCGAAGTGTCATTCGCGATCGTCGTCCCAATTCGGTTATAGTGATGCTTCCGCCCGCTCCGTTGCTAGTCGTAGCGGCGTTATCAAAGCCGCGAGGCAGCAAGTTGATCGCTGACTTGCATACGGGCTTCTTTTCGGATCCTAAATGGTCGTGGTTCTCCCGTATTGGACTGTGGATGCTGCGGAAAAATTCCGCAATCGTGACCAATGAACCGCTTGCTGTTCAGTGCCGAAGGGCAGGAGCAAAAGCATTTGTCCTGCACGATATCTTAGTTGATCGCCGTGTCGGAAGTGTGGAGCGTGGCGCCGGAGCATACATCCTGTGCCCTCTGAGCTACGCAAATGATGAACCTCTAGATGCGCTAATCGAGGCTACCCGCCGTATGCCTGACCTGAATTTCGTTTTCACTGGAAACGCTCCAGCTTGGGTTCGGCAGTCCGCACCCGAAAATGTGAGCTTTCCGGGATTTGTGTCCGCAGAGGAATACAATCGATTGGTGCGCGACTGTCTGGCTGTAGTGGCGGTGACGGATCGTGACCATACGATGCAGCGAGCAGGCTACGAAGCGCTGATGGAAGGTAAACCTCAGGTTACGGCGCATTTTCCGGTTCTCCGAGATTTCTTGGAGTGCGCAGCTGCATACGTTGATCCAAGTGCGCCGGAATCGATTGTGCGCGCATTGATGGAAATATCAAACGATCCTCAGAGATTTATTGCCGCAGCCAATGAGGTATTGCCACGTCGGATGTCCGAACAGCAGCATGAAATAAAGATGATCCGTGAATTTTTAGGATCCTGATACGGGATCGTTTTCGTATGCGATTTATGTTAGCTCTTGGAGGGCGATGATGAGCTTTGTTTTAAAAGTTAGACGGCACGCAAAAAAGGTTAGAATGATACGGCAAGCGAGGTCGATCACACAGCTCGTGGGGTCATATGTATATGACGCCCGGAGGTTTATGCGGTTCTCAGGCATTGTCAATTCAAGCACACTCGAAGTGCTGGAGTCCCATATTGTTATGGACTTCCATCGCGTCGAGAAGGGTTTGACACTGCCGGAACCGCGTCCGTGGTTTGGTCGCGAAACGGTTGAAAGGTTGCTCGCCAACTGCGCACGTTATTCTGCGTTCGATGGTCACGATAAGGCAATCCTGGTCGGAGCTCTGGGAGCGCTAAGCGAATACAAGCGCAAATTTCAATCGTCTCCGAACGAGTGGTGGTCGGCTGTCGAACCTGTATTCGAGGAATTGGCGAAATCGACACCGGTTCTCGAAAATAGCCCGGGCGGCACCGAACCACTGTCGCCGTCCAGTAAGGAGTTCGATGGATGGAATTTCTCGAAGTTCGCACGTTCTCGCAGCAGTGTTCGAAACTTCTCCGAACGTAGCGTCGAGGTCGACATAATCCAGAGCGCGATCATGGATGCACAAACTACGCCGAGTGTTTGCAATAGGCAGGCTGCTCGGGTACGCATCTTCGCGCGAGGGGAGTTTGCGAATAAGGTTTTGCAGACCCAGAACGGAAACCGCGGATTCGGTCATACAGCGAGTCACGTTCTTGTTGTGACCTCAGATCTATCCGCGTTCTTAACGCCAGGTGAGCGTAACCAGGGGTACATCGATGGTGGAATGTTCGCCATGTCGCTGATTTACGCCTTACACGGTGCGGGTATAGGCAGTTGCCCTTTGAACTGGAGCACGGTAAAAAGCCAAGACTTGAGATTGAGGAACCTGATCGGATTGCCGGATGAAGAGGTGGTGATCATGATGATCGCAATCGGCTATCCGTCGGGCGATGCCGTAGTTACGGCGTCTCCGTTGCGGAACTTTGACCGGGTCCTATTAGGCAATGGTCAGGTCCAGACCACAACGCCAGGCTCAGCATGACGACCGCCGGTAGGGTCCGTCAAGGCCCGGATTTGAAAGCTCATATTGCGGGCGCCGCCTCGCAGATTAGCTACCCCAGGCTGCTTGCGTTCTGCTTAGCGCTGATACCCACGGTGTCAGGTACGAAGCGGGGACTCCTCGTGCCCGGGCTACGGCTTTCCGAGGTATTGGCGATCGCAGTTCTTGCACTTCTTCTCATTAACTTGCACCGTCATTTCAGGATCGGGGGGGCCGTCTTCTGGGGTCTTCTTGCATATTCCGTAGTTACTGCAGTCGTCGTAGCATCCCATTGGTTCAACTCATCCGACCTCGGACCCAAAGACTTCATCACTTACGGGCTTGGTCCGATTGTTCTTCTCCTTACCTTTACAGCGTCATATGCTGCTGGCGCTGCGTGTGTTGGATTATTGCTCAAGGTATGTCGATACCTCATCGTGTTTGCAGCAATAATGGGCGGTCTCGCTTTTCTTCAAATTGCCGGCGTAGCTGGCTCTCGAACTCTCGCATCGGTTCTAACCGGAAACCAAACTATTGTGAACATGCCGAACTGGAAGGTACCTCGCGGTATCGGCATCTTCCATTCGTGGCATGCGTATGCAGGCTATATGGCGCTTACACTTATTGTGGCTATTGCACTTCTTGCATATGGCGTGCGTCTCTACGAAAGAGCGTTTGTGCTTCCAGTGTGCATGGCGCTAATAGGAGTCGGCCTAATATCGTCTTTTACTTTCGGTATGGCCCTGTTAGGGCTCGGTGGTGCCGCGTACTTCCTGCTGCGAAAGGGGAAGCGGATTGTAGCACTTCTCGGCGCTATTCTTGTGCTCGTAGTTTCGCAAACGAGCTTTGTCTCGGGTATTTTGTCCGAGCGAGTCAACAGGCAGTCGCAAGTTACAAATGAATATGGGTTTCTTCCCCAAACTGTTGCATTTCGCCTCGCTCTTTGGAAGCGAGACTTCATTCCGTTAGTCGCAGATAACCCGTTGACTGGACATGGGCCTATTCGTGCGTCAGACCGTGTGTTTCAATACGCTGAGTCCATGTACATCCTCGTACTGGTCACTACCGGAGTCATCGGTATCGTTTCTTTCTTGGTTTTCGTCTTCCTTTTGATTGGGAGTCTCGTTCGACGGACGCATAAAGTTCATCCTGTCGATCCCGTGACCGCTGCAGTGGTTGAATCGGTTTTGTGTTTCATGAGCGGGCTACTGGTCCTCATGTTTATCCATCCGTACCTGAACGACGCTGGGTCCTCGGAACTACTCGTGATTCTGGTGGGAATTATTCTGGGATCGCGACACCTGGTTGGCGAACACGGTGCATCGGAGCTCCCCGAGGGGCCCGATTTGGGAACCGCTGTTGTCGGCAAGGCCGGAGACTGACTTGGGTGTCATAGCAAAGTCTGTCCATGCAGCAAGACGACTTGGATGGTCGGCCGCGGCGCAGGTGACGTCCAATGCGTCGAATTTCGTCCTGACCGTTCTTGTTGCTCGCGCCTTGGATGTTGCGCAACTCGGTGTCTTTGCACTCTTGATGGCTGTAAACGGAGTTGCGATCGGTGTCGTCCGGGCGTGGACGAGCGAGCCGATGATCTTCAAAGAGGCCGACACACGCCAGTTCAATGAGTCGGACAGGCACTCTGCTTCGGTGTTCTCGACGGTTCTTGTGAGTGTGCTAGTCGGGCTCTTTTCTTCCCTTACTGTAGTCCTATTTGTTAATGACATGCGGTTAGCTATTGCTTTCGGCGTCGCTATATTCTTCGCGGTAGTGCAGGATTCGGTTCGTTTTGCTCTAGTGGACTCGGGTAGGGCCGCACAGGCGTTTGGTGTTGAAGCGCTATGGCTCCTTGTTGAGGTGCCGGTGATTCTCGCAATCGCACCCACTAGTTTGTCGCAGTTTGTATCAGCGTGGGGCTTGGGCGCAGCGGCAAGCGTCCTGTGCGGATTCTTGATTCTCCGTCCCCGTCTCGATGCCCGACTGGCGGCAAGATGGTTCCATTCCGTTAAAGGTGTGGGTCCTGTATATTCCATTGATTACTTTGTGGCGGGAGGGCTGACTCCTGCCGTGACATTTGTCGTTTCTGCGGTATCCGGGCTCGAAGCATCTGGATGGCTGCGCGCAGCTCAGATGCTGCTAATGCCCTTGTCGATTTTTACGATGGGCATGAATTTTGCCTTGATCCCGGAAGCGACTCGATTGGTGGCGTCGGGCGATGTACGTGCGTCCCGTCGATTGCCGGCGTTGTACGGCGCGTGTGTCGTGTTGGTCGCAGTAATCTGTATCGTTGTATATCAGGTGCTGC
>NZ_AJVB01000177.1:0-7204 GCF_000278445.1 Rhodococcus sp. R1101 | reverse complement strand
CGAGCAGTTGCGGCACACCGCGGAGCATCGATCCTCCGCCGATCGCCAGGATGCCTTCGGCCATCACGTCGCTGATCGCGCGTGGAGGCAGGTCGTCCAGGCAGGTCGACAACGTCTGCACGATGCTGGTCGTGGTGGGCCGCACCGCGTCCATGATCTCCTCGGTCTCGAGCGTCACCAGGCGCGCCCGGCCGGTCGCGGCGTCGCGACCCTCCACGACGAGCGACCGCTCGTCGGCGGTGTCGGGTGCCCCCACCTTCGCGCGTTCGGCGGTGAGTTCGCCGACGAGGATCCGGTGTTCCGCGCGGAGGTACCGGAGGATCGCGCTCGTCAGGTCGTTGCCGGCGATGCGGCAACTGCGATGGGAGAGGACGCCGCCGTAGCAGAGGGCGGTGACTTCCGAAGTGCCGCCACCGATGTCGACGACGAGATGGGTGCGGGGTTCGAGCGGGTCGATCCCGCAGCCGAGGGCGCCCGCGACCGGTTCGGGGATCAGGCCGACCTTGCGGAGCCCGGCCTCGTGTCCGACTTCGAGCAGTGCGCGACGTTCGAGCGGCGTGGCGCCTGCGGGAGCGGCGATGACGCCCGTCGGCCGTATGCCGTAGTGCCGGCGGGGTGAGATCTGTGCGAGGACGGCCGTGACGAATGTCCGTGCCGTGTCGAGATCCACGATCACCCCGTCGCGTATCGGGCGGATCGGGACGATCCCGGTAGGTGTGCGGTCGACGAGGTCGCTCGCGTCCTGGCCGATTGCGAGCGCTCGGCGTGGCTCCTTGATGCGAACCATCATCAGCGACGGCTCGTTGAGGACTATGCCCTCGTCGGGGGTTCCGACGACGGTGTTGGCTGTTCCGAGATCGATACCGAATCCACGCACGTCGGCCTCCGGGGAGAGTGCAGCAGGAATGTTTCCGATGATGTGTGACAGAGGTATTGGGGGACGTGGGCATCGAGGGAAATGTGGTGTACCAAAGTTACCGCCGCCGTATTCCCCTTCGAGCGGTGTTTGCCGGAATGATACTTACGCGCTCCCCGCGTGCTCGGTGGGCCACCGGGTCGTGACCCCGATTCGCCGTGTATCGGCTGTTCGTCCGCGATGGATCTGCCGGTTCGTCTGCCCTGCAACGGAAATACGCACAAATTTGCTGACGGCTCGGTTCTCGTCCTTCGCGCAGTGGGCCGACGCGAACGTGGGCCGGTTCCGCTGAGATCTACCCCTCTTCGGATGGAGCGGTGGGGGGAGCGGGGATCACCGCGGTCGTCAGGGTGATGCGCATCCGGTCGTCACCTGTATCCGTGCGATACGGGGCGAGGATGTCGGCGAGCCTGCTCTGGATCTCCGCGAGATCGTCGGTGGTGACGTAGAGCGGGGTGGTCCCGAAACCCAGGTAGTCGCGCAGGCTTCGATCGTCGTCCTGGATGAACGTGTCGAAGCTCTCGCCGAGCGCGCCGAGGAATGTGACGAAGGCATTGCGTAGTTCGGCATCGCTCATGGCGGCGAGATCGTCGTGGCCGACGTGGGCCATGCGGTCGCCGAGCGCGAGGGTGCGTTCGATGGTTCCGCGCACGCGACGTTCGTCGACGACGGTGACGATCTCGGCGTCGATCAAAGCTGCGACGTGCCGGTAGAGCGTGGCCTGGGTGATGTCGGGGAGTGCCGATCGGAGCTCGCTCGTGGTCAGCTGCCGTCCTCCGAGTTGCTGGACGATGCGCAGCCGGACCGGGTGCAGCACGACTTTCGCGATCGGCGGCGTCTTCGCCATCGGTACCTACCCGTCATTGTTATCATCGTGATAATGTTCTCAGTGTTGTAGCCAGTTTACCGTCGACGGAAGGTCCGACGTCATGGCCGAAACGACATACGACAACGCAACCCTCCACCTGTCCTTCTCTCGGTGGGAAGCCTTCATGGTCCGCCGAACCGCGATGGAGGTGCCGATCTCGGCGATCACCGGCGTGGAGGTCCTTCCGGGATGGACGTCCGAGATCCTCGGCATCAGATCCGGCCTGGTGATCTCCGGTTACCTGAAAGTAGGCACCTTCCGGCACCCGCGCGGCATCAAACGCCTGGTCGCCATGAAGCGAGGCCGTCCGGTGCTGCGCGTCGCGCTGGGTGGCTCCGGCGTCGACTTCGACGAGCTTCTCCTGAGTTCTCCGGAGGCGTACACCCTCGCGGACGCCCTGCGCTCGGCCGGGGTCCGATGATCGGCGGAGTCCCTACCTCTCAGTCGGTGAGCTCCGCGAACAGCCCCTGCGCCGCCTCCACGGTGGCGTCCTCGTCGCCGGCGATGACGGCGGCGACCAAGGTGGTGTGTTCGGGTTCGAAACCCAGGCCCGTGACTCGGACGTGCCGGTCGATGGTGCGGCGGATCGACGGAAGCAGCGAGTCGTAGAACTCGAGGTACACCGCGTTGTGGCTGGCCTCGACGATGGCGCGGTGCAGGGCAACGTCGGCGGCCACCGCGGCGTCGATGTCGGATCCGGCGAACAATCGGTTGCGCTCGGCGAGCAACTGTTCGAGCCGGGCCACGTCGTCGGGGGTGCGCCGGCGCGCGGCCAGGACGGCGGCGGTGACGTCGAGGGCCTGCCGCAGTTCGAGCACGTCGCGTTCGTGGGCCGTGGCGAAATACTTGCCGAGGGTGCCGGTGACGTGGGAGGTCGCGAGGACGTAGGTGCCCGAGCCCTGGCGACGTTCGAGCATGCCGGTGTGGACGAGGGCCTGCACGGCTTCGCGGACGGTGTTGCGGCCGGTGCCGGTGAATTCGCACAGGTGCGGTTCGGTGGGGATCTTCTCACCGACCTTCCAGCGTCCGCTGCAGATCTCGCTGCGCAACTGTTCGGTGACCTGCTCGATCAGGTTCGTGCGCTGAACAGGTTTTCCCAAAGTCATCCCATCATCCTATGATTTTCGGCGTGAGTCTTCTTCGTGGTCGTCTGCTGGTGTTCTGTGCGATCGCGATGTCGGCACTCGTCCTGAGGCTCGCGGTCACCTCGTTCAGTCCCCTCGCTGCGCAGATCAGTGAGGAGATCGGCTTCTCGTCCACGATCGTCGGTGTGTTCGGCATGATCCCGACCGCGATGTTCGCGGTCTTCGGTCTGGCCACCCCGGCGCTCGGCCGACGATGGGGACTCGAACGCACCGCGCTGATCGCGATGCTCATGGCAGGCGCCGGCATGGCGATCCGGGCGCTGATGACCGACACCTGGTCGCTGCTGCTCCTGTCGGCCGTCGCGCTGGGCGGGATGGGCATCGGCAACGTCGTCATCCCTCCTCTGGTCAAGCGCTACTTCTCCGACACGCTGGCACTCGTCAGCTCGGTATACATCGTGGGTGTGCAGCTCGGCACCATCGTGCCCGCTTTCGTCGCGGTCCCGCTCGCCGACGCGTTCGGCTGGCGCGTCTCGCTCGGAGTGTGGGCGCTGATCGGATTCGCTGCAGCGCTCCCGTGGACGTGGGTCCTGCTGCGGCGCCGCGGCGACGCTGCCGAGGACGCCGTACCCGCGGAGCAGCACGCCCCCGGCCGGGTGTGGCGCTCGCCGGTGGGCTGGGGGATGGCCGGCATGTTCGGCATGACGTCCCTCGTCACCTATTCGATGTTCACGTGGATTCCCGACATCCTCGCCGACGCCGGAGCCGGCCCGGCCTTCGGTGGTGCGATGGTGGGACTGTTCGCCCTGCTCGGGCTGGTCTCCGCGTTCGGCGCTCCGTCGCTGTGTGCGCGGATGGAGAACCCGTTCCCGGTGGTCCTGGCGTGCGCCGCGTGTTTCCTCATCGCGTTCGCGGGCCTGTGGATCGCGCCGATGAGTGCGCCGATCCTGTGGGTCGTGCTCCTCGGACTCGGGCCCAGCACCTTCCCGATGGCGCTGACCCTCATCAATCTGCGTTCCCGCACCTCCGCCGGATCCGCCGCTCTGTCGGGCTTCACCCAGGGTGTGGGCTACAGCGCCGCGTGCCTCGGCCCGCTGCTGTTCGGCGTCTTCCACGACCTCACCTCGGGCTGGACCGCCTCGTTCGTCTTCATGACGGTCGCTGTCGCGGTGCTGGTGACCGGCGCCTACCAGGCGTGCAAGCCGCGGGTGGTCGAGGACAGCTGGAACGCCCGCCCGATTTCGGTGGGGTAGACCCCGCCCAGCGGGGTCCCGGCCACCGGAACCGGCCCGGATCCTTCGGCCGCGAGCGGCCGGGAACCTCCCATTGAGCGGGCACGCCCTGGTCGGCACCGGTGAGGGTTGACAGAGTTTCGAGGACGCGCGTACGACGCGTCCCGACCTGTCCCTGCGAACACTGGAGTGCCGAATGGAGCCACCCGCACCGGCCCCGATCGAGGAAACGAGCACAGCAGCCGCCGCGCAGAGCCCGCCGTCCGGCGACCACTCGCAATTGCGGAGGGTCACGCTGTCGAGCCTGCTCGGTACCACCATCGAGTACTACGACTTCCTGCTCTACAGCACCATGGCCGCCCTGATCTTCGGCGACCTGTTCTTCCCGTCGTCGAACTCGGCGGTCTCGACGATCGCCGCGTTCGGGACGCTCGCCGCCGGTTACCTCGCGCGACCGCTCGGTGGCCTGGTGTTCGGGCACTTCGGCGACCGGTTCGGACGCAAGTCGATGCTGGTCATCACGATGGTGATGATGGGCATCGCCAGCTTCGCGATCGGCGTCCTGCCCACCTACGAGCAGATCGGCGTGCTGGCGCCCATCCTTCTCGTGACGCTGCGAGTCGTGCAGGGTGTCGCGGTCGGCGGCGAATGGGGAGGGGCGGCACTGATGGTCGCCGAGCACTCCGACGCGCGCCGGCGCGGCCTGTGGACCGGGCTCATGCAGCTCGGCTCGCCGATCGGATTCCTGCTCTCGACGTCGGCGGTGATGCTCGCGACGCTGCTGCCGGACGCGTCGTTCGAGTCGTGGGGGTGGCGCATCCCGTTCCTCGCCAGCGCAGCGCTGCTGGTGCTCGGTCTCTACGTCCGCATGAGCGTGGTCGAGAGCCCGGTCTTCGAACAGGCCGCAGCGAAGGCAGAGGTGGCCTGCCCGTGCGAAACCCCCGGTTCTGCAACTGCTCCGACGACCCCGCCCGCTCATTCTCGCGTGCGCGGTGGGCATCGGCCCGTTCGCGCTGACGGCACTCATCACGTCGCACATCATCGCCTACACCACGTCGGTCGGATACAGCTCGTCGACCGTGATGCGGGTTCTGGTGCTGATGTCGGTCGTCTCCATCATCGCTATCCCCGGGTTCTCGGCGCTGTCCGACCGCGTGGGACGTCGCGCGGTGAGCCTCACCGGTGCGGCCGTCGCGGTGCTGTACGCCTTCCCCCTGTACATGATGATCAACGCGGGTTCGATCGCGCTGCTCACGGTCGCGTTGCTGTTCGGGCAGGTCGTGCAGTCGGCGATGTACGCGCCGCTCGCACCGATGCTGTCGGAGATGTTCGGTACCGACGTGCGGTACACCGGAGTGTCGTTCGGCTACCAGTTCGCCAGTCTGATCGGTGCCGGCTTCACGCCGATGATCGCTGCGAGCCTGTTGGTCGCGTCGGACGGGTCGAGCCTGCCGCTGAGCCTCATCATCATCGGTACCGCGGGCGTCACGATCCTCGCCGCCTGGATCGCGTCGGAGACCCGGGGCAAGAACCTCGCCGGCACGGCGGAGTGACAGTCGAATCGATTCGGGTGGGTTGATCCCCGCTGAGCGGGGCCGGGCCCACCCAGGTCGTACGGCTGCTCTACTGGAGGGAGATACCGAGTGCAGAGGAGGACCTCGATGAGCGACACGAAGCCGAGCACCGTCTCTCCGGAGTGGTTGTACGAGCAGTTGGGCGACGAAGACCTCGTCATCGTCGATGCCACCGTGCACCTGAGCATGCCGCCGGACGGGTCCGTGCACGTCGAACCCGGCTTGGCGACCTACCTGGAGGAACACATCCCCGGTGCGGTCTACGCCGACCTGTTCACGGACTTCTCCGATCATCAAGCGCCGCAACCGTTCACTGCGGCGCCGTCGGAGCGCTTCGCCACAGCCGCGGGCGCCGTCGGTATCGGTGAAGGTCGCCGCGTCGTGCTGTACGACCAGAAGAACGGCATCTGGGCGGCGCGGCTGTGGTGGCAGCTGCGACTCGAAGGTTTCGACGATGCCGCCGTGCTCGACGGCGGGCTGCCCGCCTGGAAGGCCGCCGGCTACCCGGTCTCCGACGAGCAGGTGGTGCCGCACGGCGCGACCTTCACCTCGCGGCATCGTCCGGAGTTGGTGCGGTCGACGGAGGAGGTTGCGGCGTCGCTCGACGACCCGAACACGTTGATCATCAACGCCTTGGATCCTGCGACCTACCGTGGTGAGAGCCCGTCCTATCCACGGCGCGGGCACATCCCCGGCAGCATCAACATTCCCTTCGGCGATCTCGTCGACCCGTCGACGGGGCGCCTGAAGCCGGCGGCGGAACTGCGGGAGATCTTCGGCGAGGCGGGTGCTCTGAACCCGGATGTCACGCCGGTGACCTACTGCGGTGGCGGCATCGCAGCCTCGGGACTCGCGCATGCACTCGCGGTCGCGGGCCGGTCGGATGTCGCGGTGTACGACGGTTCGCTCAACGCGTGGACCGCCGACGAGTCTCTGCCGCTCGTGGAGGGCCCCGAACCCCGCTGATTCTCCGAAACTTCGGTGTTCTCGACGTCGCACAGCGCTGTCGGGAACACCGAAGTGCACTTCACCGTTGCCTCACTTAGAGCAAATATGATCTAATCGCTGCCACAAACGAAAGGCGGCGACGATGATCGCATTTCTGAACTCGACAGCATTCACCGCACTCGGTGCGCCCACCACCTGGGCGGAGGTGTTCGGCTTCGTCAGCGGCGCCTGGTGCGTGTACCTGGTGGGGCGGCAGTCGATCCTCAACTGGCCGATCGGGATCGTCAACAACATCGTGTGGATCCTGCTCTTCGCGACCGCCGGTCTCTACGCCGATTCCGGACTGCAGGTCGTGTACATCGCACTCGCCGTGTGGGGGTGGAGCAACTGGGCGCGGGGCAGGGACGGCGACGCTCTGCCCGTGACGGGCACGAACACGACCGAATGGGGTGTACTCGCGGTCGTCGGTGTCGCTGCGGTGATCGGGCTGACGGCGCTGCTCGAGGTGGCGACGAACTCGACCGTCGCGTTCTGGGACGCGACCACCACCGTGCTGTCGTTGCTCGCGACGTGGGGGCAGG